>NZ_WTKZ01000025.1:0-57571 GCF_011378805.1 Pseudoalteromonas sp. Z9A6 | reverse complement strand
TGTACGAGTGCCCACACAGATGATTGCTTTATATTGTTAAAGAACGTTTGAGTCGCCTTAGCGCCTCAAGGGATGCGAATAATACACCCTTTATTTTTCGAGTCAACACTTTGTTTTAAACTTTCTTTCGACAATTTAAAACCGAAGTTTTATTTAACTCTCTGAGTAGTTCGTGCCTCGCTATGCGTTGGCGTTTCCCGTCTCAGTGGGGTCGCATTATAGGGAGATTCGAGCGGGGGTCAATGTTTTATTTCAGCTTTTTGACAATTAAATGAATTTAGTATGAAAGCTATACAAATAAAGGGCTACAGGATACTTTTAGTTTAAAAAACACGCACAACATATGTATCTATTGATGATGTATAGTAAGGTTTAAACTAAGCTGTATGTTAAACAAACAACACACAGCTTTATTTTAAATTAAAGGTTTATTTAGATGCTATTTCCCATACGGCAATGGAGCCTGATATTTCATTTCCAACGATTAAGAGTGGGTTTCCTGTCGCACTCTGCTCTGCTGGAACGAATTCCATTCCTTCAGGCGCTAAATCGCCTGTAATATTAGCGTCTTTAATTAAGCCTCTATTATAGAAGTAGTCTTCAAACTGCACATTATATGGATTGGTAATATCATAAACCATAATCCCACCCATACGCTCGAGCCCTATAAAAGCAAATGTACGATCGTCAATTTTACCAATAGTCAGCGCTTCTGGCTCTGCACCTTTATCATCTGAACGTGAGTCACCTTTGTTTTCATCTTCATTGTTGTTAAACGCTTCACCATGAACCGATGCAGTAATACGACCTATATCATCGCCTGAATCAAACACCACCAGCCCATTGCTGTCCCAAATGGTAAACGAACGTGCACCATAAGCATAAAGCGATTCGTATTGGCCATCGTTATTAGTATCGCCTTTTATTGTTGTTACTTTTAAGCGACCAATATCATCATCGTCATTATTTAAGTAATCAAAATTAGCTGCAAGCGTTAAATCTTCAACGCGGCTCTCATCTATATAAGCTAAGCAGCCGTCGTCTTTATCGTAATCAAGTCCGCCCTTTGCTATACAGTCTGCTTCATCCGCTGTATCAAAAAAGTATTCTCTTGCGTCACCTTCGTTGGCAGTAACTATAAAGTTAGCGCCTTTCCAACTAAAGCTTGAGATAGTATCGGGCTGGTACATACCATAAAGCCCTGGGTATGATTTAAAATTCACGCCGCCGTCTTTATCTGAGGCATCAAGTTGTAAGCTTGACCAATCTTTAAAGCCTAAGCCTTTTAGCTCAAGGCTGTTGTCTTGTAGGTTAACTATTGCAAGTGCATTGTTTTCTTGAATAGATACATAAGCATATTTGTTATCTTTAGAAATGCTAACGTACTCGGGCTCTAAATCCATAGCTACTGTGGTATTTATCAGATTACCGTTTATAGTACGACCATTTGGGTTTGCAAAAACTACCCCTTGTGCTTCTAGTTCGGTTTGTTTGTTGTTATAGGCTTTAAAATCAATATTTATTGCTGTATCGGCTATTACATTATTTGTTATATCGATAATACTAATAGAACCTTCAGGATCTACGCTGTAGTCGCCACTTGGTTCACCTTCGTTAGCAACCACTGCCTTTGCGCCATCATGGGTGAACGTCACCATGTCTGGTAAAAATCCGACCGTTATATTTTTAATAAATACAGGTGAGTCGCCGCTTATATCGTAAAAAGCAATTTGACCTGCATCACCCGTGCTTTTAGCAGCCATTGCGACCGCTAGTAAATTATTATTTTCATCAATAGCAATGCTGTTTGCATCGCCTTGGGTATGCTCGTTTAAAGACAACGTAATAACGGACGTTAAATTTGTGGCGCTGATAACCCCTTCGTTATCTTTAACGAGTGCTGCAGTATCAAAGGTGTCGGCGGGTAAAATATTAATAACTGCGTCATCGCCTGAACTGTTAATAGCGTAAATCCATTTTTTAGATGCTTGGTAAGCAACTATTTCAGCGGCACCTTCTGGACTTTGTGCATTTAATACTCCTCTTCCTACGAGGCTAATATTTAATACTGAATTAGCATTTACACCATTTATCCCATTAGTTCCAGTTGTGCCTTGTTCTCCCTGTAATC
This sequence comes from Pseudoalteromonas sp. Z9A6, assembly GCF_011378805.1. Classification (NCBI taxonomy): domain Bacteria; kingdom Pseudomonadati; phylum Pseudomonadota; class Gammaproteobacteria; order Alteromonadales; family Pseudoalteromonadaceae; genus Pseudoalteromonas; species Pseudoalteromonas sp. Z9A6. The sequence continues at coordinate 55,440 of NZ_WTKZ01000025.1, read as the reverse complement.
CTTGAAAGCCGTTTTGGCCATCGTCACCATCAAGTGAGCAACCAGTAAGAACAGATATAAGTGACAGCGCAATAATTGATTTTTTAAACATGTGATTTTCCTTAGTATTGTATTTTCTAAATATCAACACACAGGCATGACAAGATTATGGCAATTTTAATACAGCCCCTTAGCCTAAGTAATTAGCTTATACGCTAGCGGAGTTATTAAAATTAAAGCGGCCGTATAGCCAAGTATTTTTACAGTCGGGGAATAATCTCGTTTAATTGCAACCCCTAGCAAAGGTCTAAGTACATCAATACGTGTAATACCCCATGTAATAACACCGCAAAAAGACCAAGTCCCTGTAATAATGATGAATGGTTCAGCAACAGGCCCTAAACTTAAAGGCTGTAGTAAAAAACACAAAATAATCAAAATGCTTTGATGCAATAAATAAAAGGGAAACACCCATACATTGAGCTGTTTTAAATAGTAAGTATTAAAATTTAAAAATCGGTGAGCGAGCGCAAGTACAAAAAATACACCTACAACACGTTGAATATTGTAGCTAGCGCTTAAAATAAAATGAGGAAGAGTAAACACCTTCTGATAACTCAATATTATAAGTACAAACAAAACCGCAAAACTCAAAGCTAGTAATACTAATTTTTTATTTAAGCAGTTCCAAAAGTAAGTGTTTTTAGCAAATATGTATCCTCCGAGTAGCAGTATTAAGCCGTTAGTCTCTCTAATTGAATCGCCAGTTAAGTAATAGCTTGTAAATAGTATGGCAATAGTGAGCAAGGTAATTAAAAACCCAAATGACACACCCCCCTTAACAAATGTTTTTAAAGGCGCAATAAAGGGCAAGCGTGCAAAAAGAGTTAAAACAATAATGATCAGCATAAATTGCCACACTCCAGACTGATAATTAATAAAAAGCGTATTGTTAGTCTCTATAAAAGCTAAATAAAATTGCCAATAGCTAATATCAATAACATCGTGCTGCGACATTTCTGCAAACAGCTGTAAAGGCACTATTAACCATAACCCCACCAGCAAGGGTAATAGTAAAAAAATAGAGCGGTATAAGGTGAAATGTAACCAAGACTTAAAGCTGCGTACTTTATCAATCATAAAACGCAGTGCTACGCCCGATATAAACCAAATGAGCAACATGCGCCAAGGTGAAAACACCAACATTAAATATTCAACATACTGTGATGTATAATTACTTTTAAAATGAAATCCCCAGTTTTCACTATACAACATGCCAATGTGATAAAAAATTAGCGACGCAAATGCGATTATCCTAAGCCAATCAAGGTAATATTTACGCGAATTAACTAATGAAGGTTGTTGTACTTGAGTGCTCATGCTTTTACTACTTTATGTATGTTATGCGTTATTCATACCTAAAGCTCTCGCTAAAACTATCTATAAGTGCTTATATTACAAGCAATAGTGATAAAAGGTGGTATACAGGGATAAGCGTGCCACGTCAGCAATAAGCATATATTTATGAACCTACAGCACTTTCAACGTTTTCAAAGCATTTACGCATCAGTATTACTGTGTGCTTACGTATTAATTAATAATACAGTAAACGCTACAACCCAAATAATCGAAGCCCAAAGAGAAGGAGCTTTAACTTTTTTAATGTGGGAGCCATTTGTTTGGGAGTATTCAAGTGCCTTGAGTACTTTGCTTATATTCCCTATTTTAATTTGGTTTTTAAGACACTTATCTTTTAATTGGCAAAATATTACGGCCTCATTAGGTATGTACTTTGCTGCCTCTATTATATTTAGCGTGTTACACGTTGGTATTATGGTAGGGGTTCGTAAATTCATATATTTGTTGAATGATGGGTCTTACAACTTTGGACTTAGCTGGTTTGAGCTTATTTATGAATACCAGAAAGACGCTATAAGCTTTGTGTTTTTCATCGTACTTATCAAAGTATATCAATATGTGGTGCAGCAGTTACTAGGTGAAGCCTCTTCAATTGAAGAAAGTGAGCAGCAAACAACATCGACCATAAACCGCCTATTAGTTAAAAAGCTCGGAAAAGAATTCATTATAAAAATAGAGGATGTTGATTGGCTTGAATCGTCGGGTAATTATGTAAACCTACATATAGGCTCACGTATATATCAGTTAAGGGCAACGCTTACAGCATTAAGTAAACAACTTGAAGTGCAGGGGTTTTGTAGAATTCACCGCAGCCATGGCGTAAAACTCGATAAAGTGGAGTCTATTACACCACTATCCAGTGGCGACAGTGAAATAAAATTAACTACAGGTAAAGTACTAAACCTATCTAGACGCTATAAAGAGCAATTTAAACTTCAACTAAAATAAAAAAGGCTACCTAAGTAGCCTCTAATTGTTATTTTTTAACTGGGCGTTTCCAACCCGTTAAATTACGCTGTTTAGAGCGTGCTATTGCTAATTGGTCATCTTCAACGGTACTGGTGATCACAGAGCCTGCACCAATTGTTGCAGTTGCGCCTATATTTACTGGGGCAACGAGTGATGAATTAGAGCCAATAAAAGCATTATCGCCAATAATAGTTTTTGATTTATTAACACCATCGTAGTTGCAGGTAATAGTGCCAGCGCCAATATTCACTTTTTCGCCAATTTCAGCATCACCTAAATAACTTAAGTGGTTGGCTTTTGAGCCTTTGCCTAAACGGGTTTTTTTCATCTCAACAAAGTTACCAATGTGCGAGTCTTCTTCCATAACAGCGCCAGGGCGAAGGCGAGCATAAGGGCCCAGCGTACATTTAGCAGCTACGCTTGCATCTTCAATTAAGGTATTAGCTTTTATTACCACGTTATCGCCTATGGTACAGTTTTTAAGTACACAGTTAGGGCCAATTTGTACATTGTTACCAAGGGTTACATCACCTTCAAAGATAACGTTTATATCAACTAATACGTCTTCGCCTGTTTTAACATTTCCGCGAACATCAATACGAGCAGGGTCGGCAAGTGTTGCGCCATTTAACATTAACTCTTCTGCTTGCCATGCTTGGTAAGCGCGCTCTAATCCTGCAAGTTGTACACGGTTATTTGCGCCTTCAACTTCCATTGCATGATCTGGTTGCGCTGAAGTGATCTCTACGCCTTCACTGTGCGCCATTGCAACGATATCTGTTAAGTAGTACTCGCCTTGTGCATTATTGTTAGATAAGTTACCTAACCATGTTTTTAATAGCTTACCGTTAACAGCCATAATGCCTGTATTTACTTCGTTAATAAGTAACTGCTCTGAGCTTGCATCTTTTTGCTCAACAATACCGACCAACTTACCACCAACACGAAGCATTCGACCGTAGCCATTTGGGTTTACCAAATTTACCGTTAATACCGCTAAACCATTTTTAGGTGTTGCAGCTAATAAACGCTCTAGAGTTGATTGTTTTGTTAGCGGTACATCGCCGTATAAAATCAATACTGTGTCTTCATCGTTAATATGAGAGTTGGCTTGCGCTACTGCGTGGCCAGTACCGAGTTGTTCTGCTTGAAGTACCCAATTTACATCGTTATCGGCAAGTTGTTGTTGTAATAGATCGCCGCCGTGTCCGTAAACTAAGTTTGTAGTCGTTGCACCTATTGCCATCGCATTATCAATAACGTGCTGTACCATTGGTTTACCTGCAACATTGTGCAAAACTTTAGGTAGAGCAGAGCGCATACGAGTACCTTTACCCGCAGCAAGAATAACAGTTGTTAGAGCCATTAAAACAATTTCCTTTTTCCGTTGTTTTAGCTAAATAAGTATTATGTTTGTGCAGAAGATTACGTAAATCACTTTTTATGCAGATACTCAGTAGGTTAGTTTATTCGTACTGAATCTTGACTGAAAAACACACTTAATTGGATGACGTTATTGTAGCGAGGATTGGTGAAGGATATAAGTGATAAAGCACAGATAATAGTCTGATAGACCTGTTATTTAACAATTATAAATAAGCGATACACCATGTTTAAATTACAGACACAAAAAAGCCCACATAAAGTGGGCTTTTCAAAACCGGATAGGCTTACTTGTGACGTAATTGCTGAATTACGCGTAACTGAGCAACTGCTTCTGCCAGTCGCGTAGCCGCTTGTTGATAATCAAACTCAACAGCTGACGAATTCGCCATATGTTCTTCAGCTTCACGTTTAGCTTTTTGTACAGAATCTTCATCTAAATCTTCACCACGAACCGCAGTATCTGCAAGAATCGTGATGTGATTTGGTTGAACTTCTAATGTACCGCCAGCAACATATAACACATCTTCGTGACCATATTGCTTAACTAAACGTACCATACCAGGTTTAAGGGCAGTTAGTAGTGGAGCATGACCTAGGTTTACACCCAGCTCGCCTTCACTACCAGATACTTGAATCGATTCAACAAGACCAGAGAACAAGCTCTGCTCTGCGCTTACTACGTCAAGATGTACAGTCATAGCTGTCATACTACCCTCCTAGTTACATGCCTTTGGCTTTTTCTTGAGCTTCTTCGATAGAGCCAACCATGTAAAACGCTTGCTCTGGAAGCTCATCAAACTCGCCGTTTAAAATGCCTTTGAAGCCAGCAATTGTATCTTTCAGTGATACGTATTTACCAGACGCGCCTGTAAACACCTCTGCCACGAAGAATGGCTGAGATAGGAAACGTTGGATTTTACGTGCACGAGATACAAGTTGCTTATCTTCGTCAGAAAGCTCGTCCATACCTAGGATTGCAATGATGTCTTTAAGTTCTTTGTAACGCTGAAGAACTGTTTGAACGCCACGTGCTGTATCGTAGTGCTCTTGACCAATTACTTGTGGGTCAAGTTGACGTGAAGATGAATCAAGTGGGTCTACCGCTGGGTAGATACCAAGTGATGCGATATCACGTGAAAGTACTACTGTTGCGTCTAAGTGAGCAAAGGTAGTTGCTGGAGATGGATCTGTTAAATCATCCGCAGGTACGTATACCGCTTGGATTGATGTAATTGAACCAGTCTTAGTTGAAGCGATACGCTCTTGAAGCACACCCATTTCTTCAGCAAGTGTAGGCTGGTAACCTACCGCTGATGGCATACGACCAAGAAGTGCAGATACTTCAGTACCAGCAAGTGTATAACGGTAGATATTATCTACGAAGAAAAGTACATCGCGACCTTCATCACGGAACTTTTCAGCCATAGTAAGACCTGTTAACGCTACGCGTAAACGGTTACCTGGAGGCTCGTTCATCTGACCGTATACAAGCGATACTTTATCAAGTACGTTTGAATCGTTCATCTCATGGTAGAAATCGTTACCCTCACGCGTACGCTCACCAACACCTGCGAATACTGAGTAGCCGCTGTGCTCGATTGCGATGTTACGGATAAGTTCCATCATGTTTACAGTTTTACCAACACCGGCACCACCGAATAAACCAACTTTACCACCTTTAGCAAACGGACATACAAGGTCGATAACCTTGATACCAGTTTCTAAAAGCTCAACTGAACTTGATTGCTCTTCGTATGAAGGCGCTGCACGGTGAATAGACATACGGTCTTCTTCGCCGATTGGACCCGCTTCATCGATTGGCTCACCAAGTACGTTCATGATACGACCAAGTGTTGCTTTACCAACTGGAACTTGAATCGATTCACCTGTATTCATAACTAAAGCACTACGGCGTAAACCATCAGTAGTACCCATAGCGATAGTACGCACTACACCGCCACCTAGCTGTTGTTGAACTTCTAAAGTCAAACCAGCTAAATCGCCATCTGTTACTCTTAGTGCGTGGTATACCGCTGGCACGCTATCTTGTGGAAATTCAATATCCACAACGGCGCCGATAATTTGGACGACCTTACCTAAACTCATGTCTATTCCTCTCGTTAATCTTTACCCGAAGCATTAAACTGCTGCTGAGCCAGAACAAATCTCACTAATTTCTTGTGTGATTGCTGCTTGGCGAGCCTTGTTATAAACAAGCTGTAGCTCGTCCATAAGGTCACCTGCGTTATCAGTTGCAGCTTTCATTGCAACCATACGAGCAGCCTGTTCTGAGGCAGCATTTTCTACCACACCTTGGTATGCTTGAGACTCAATAAAGCGTACTAACAAAGACTCTAAAATAGCCTCTGGGTTTGGCTCGTATAAGTAATCCCATGTGTGAGCAGATACTTCTTCTTCAGCTTTTGGCAAAGGGAGTAACTGATCTATAATTGGCTCTTGCTTCATGGTATTAACGAATTTGTTATATACCAAGAATAAACGGTCTATTTTGCCTTCAGAAAATGCATCAAGCATAATTTTTACAGGACCAATAACGTCTTGTACTGAAGGTTTATCTCCTAGGCCCGCTTTTTTAGCGAGTAGTTGACCACCAAAACGTTGAAAGAAGCCTGCTGCCTTACTACCTAAAGTAGCAAATTCAGCATCAACACCTTTCTCTTTCCACGCTTTAACATCAAGTGCAACTTTCTTAAACTCGTTTGAGTTTAAACCGCCACACAGACCACGGTCTGTAGAGATAACAATATAACCAACTCGTTTCACTTCACGTTCTTTTAAGAACGGGTGAGTAAAATCAAGATTTGCTTGAGCAACACGACCAATTACTTCACGTAATTTATTAGCGTATGGACGGCTTGAAGCAACGCGTTCTTGCGCCCTTTTCATTTTAGACGCAGCAACCATTTCCATTGCGCTAGTGATCTTTTGAGTATTTTTAATACTCCCGATCTTGCTTTTAATCTCTTTTCCGCTGGCCATGACTCTCTCTCCGAATCAAGGTGTGCTTTAGTTTCCTAAAGCGCACCATTAATAACTAAATTACCAAGTTTGCGTAGACTTGAACTTCGTAAGAAGTTCTTTAAGCTGCGCTTCGATCTCGGCATTCAAGTTACCAGTTTCATTGATTTGAGCCACAAGCTCTGCGTATGTGCTAGTTGCATAAGAAAGTAAAGCTGCTTCAAAGTCACCGATTTTCGCGATTTCGATGTCTTGAAGGAAGCCTTTTTCAGCAGCAAATAACGACAAAGACATTTCAGCAACAGACATTGGCGCGTACTGTTTCTGCTTCATTAGCTCTGTTACACGCTCACCATGCTCAAGTTGAGCACGAGTAGCATCATCAAGGTCAGACGCGAACTGCGAGAACGCAGCTAATTCACGGTACTGAGCTAGGGCTAGACGAATACCGCCACCTAGTTTCTTAACGATTTTAGTTTGTGCAGCACCACCAACACGCGATACCGAGATACCAGCATTTACTGCCGGACGGATACCTGAGTTGAATAAGTCAGTTTCTAAGAAGATCTGACCATCGGTGATAGAGATAACGTTAGTCGGTACGAACGCAGAAACGTCGCCGCCTTGAGTTTCAATGATTGGCAATGCCGTCAATGAACCAGTTTTACCTTTCACTTCACCATTAGTGAACTTTTCAACGTAATCTGCGTTTACACGCGATGCACGCTCTAAAAGACGAGAGTGAAGGTAGAATACGTCACCTGGGTATGCTTCACGGCCTGGTGGACGCTTAAGTAGTAATGAAATTTGACGGTAAGCTACTGCTTGCTTAGACAAATCATCATATACGATTAATGCGTTTTCACCACGGTCACGGAAGTATTCACCCATAGTACAGCCCGCGAACGGTGCTAAGTACTGAAGTGCCGCAGATTCAGAAGCAGATGCAACAACTACGATAGTATTTGCTAATGCACCATGCTCTTCTAATTTACGAACTACGTTTGCAATAGTAGATGCTTTTTGACCAATCGCAACGTACACACACTTAACGCCTGTGTCTTTTTGATTGATGATTGCATCGATTGCTAGTGCAGTTTTACCTGTTTGACGGTCACCGATGATAAGTTCACGTTGACCACGACCAACTGGAATCATCGCATCGATAGATTTATAACCAGTTTGAACTGGCTCATCTACTGATTTACGCTCGATTACACCTGGTGCAATTTTTTCTACAGGTTCAAACCCGTCGTTATCTAAAGCGCCTTTACCATCGATTGGAGCACCTAGTGTGTTTACAACACGACCAAGTAGACCAGGACCAACAGGAACTTCTAAAATACGACCAGTTGTATATACTTTTACGCCTTCAGTAAGGTCAGCGTACGGACCCATTACTACTGCACCAATTGAGTCGCGCTCAAGGTTTAGTGCGATAGCATAACGGCTGCCAGGAAGCTCAATCATTTCACCTTGCATACAGTCAGCAAGACCGTGGATGCGGATGATACCGTCAGTAACAGATACAATAGTACCTTCGTTACGAGCTTCACTTACAACTTCGAACTTCTCAATACGTTGTTTGATCAGATCTGAAATTTCAGTGGAATTAAGTTGCATGCTCTTTTTCCCAATTACGATTGTAGTGTTGTAGCTAAGCGGCTTAATTTACCGCGAATAGTACCGTCGATTACAGTGTCGCCAGACCTAATAATAAGTCCACCAACCACTGACGCGTCTTCACTACAATTCAGCTTAACTTTGCGTGCGAAACGTTTTTCAAGTGCCGCTACCAATGACTCTTGTTGCGCAGCAACAAGAGGAGTTGCAGAAATCACATCTACTTCGATTTCTTTATCGTATTGTGCTTTAAATTCAGCAAATAACTCAGCAACGTCAGGTAGAGCTGTCAAACGTCCATTTTCAGCCATCACCTTAACTAGGTTCTGACCTTGTTCGTTGAGCTGCTCAGCACAAAGTTGAATAAATAATTCAGCTTGTGCAGTAGCTGTAGGCATACCTGCTAAAGCAGATGATGCTTGTTCATTGCTGGCTACGTGGCCTGCAAAGAACAACATATCATTCCAGCTTTCTAGGGTGCCTTTCTCAACGGCAAGTTCAAAAGCCGCTTTAGCGTATGGGCGAGCGATAGTAGTCAAATTAGACATGCTCATACCCTCCTAATTACAGCTCAGCGACAAGTTTTTCAACGATGTCACTATGTGCGGCTTGATTAATTTCACGCTCTAAAATACGTTCTGCACCAATCACTGCCAGAGTTGCTACTTGCTTACGTAGCTCTTCTGTTATGCGATTACGTTCAGACTCAACTTCAGAGTGCCCTTGAGCAATGATACTTTCACGCTCTTGCTGACCACGAAGTGTTTCTTCGTCAACAATTAGCACTGCACGCTTTTTAGCTTGATCAATGATATCAGCCGCTTGAGCTTTTGCATCTTTAAGCTGTTCAGCAGCTTTCTTTTGCGCAAGTTCTAAGTCTTTTTCGGCTCTATCAGAGGCAGCTAAACCATCTTCGATTTTTTTCTGGCGAGCTTCAATTGCACCGTTTAGTGGTGGCCATACGTATTTCATACAAAATAATACGAACACCGTAAACGCAATCAATTCACCGATAAGAGTGGCGTTTAAGTTCACAACCGCTCCTCCTTAAATAGTAAGCTGTTCAAAAAATAAAATTAAAGTACGAACAACAATACCATAGCGATACCAACACCAATCATTGCTACAGCATCGATTAGACCAGCAAGAATAAACATCTTAACTTGTAGCGAAGGTGCAAGCTCAGGTTGACGCGCACATGCTTCAAGGAATTTACCGCCCATGTTACCAAAACCGATTGCTGTGCCGATTGCACCAAAGCCGATTAGTAAAGCTACTGCGATATACTTAAGACCTAATACTAGTTCCATTTTTTTCTCCAAAGTTTCAATTGTAAATTAAAGTTAAATATTAAAGGTTGTAAAAATTAGTGATTATCTGAGCTTGCCATACTTAGGTATACGATTGTTAGCATCATAAATACGAATGCTTGCAATACAATTACTAAGATGTGGAATACAGCCCAAACAAAATGCAATGGTAATTGCATAAATCCGATAGCGCCGATCAAGATGAAAATCAATTCACCTGCATATAAGTTACCAAACAAACGTAGCGCTAATGAAAACGGTTTAGAAACCAGCGCAATCAGTTCAAGTAATAAGTTAAACGGGATTAAAAGGATTTGTAGTGCAGTATTATTTGAACTAAACGGGTGAAGTGTTAGCTCTTTAATAAAACCACCGATGCCTTTTATTTTAATTGAGTAGCCTATCATTAAAATAAATACACCCAGTGCTAGCGCTGCAGTCATATTAATGTCAGTCGTTGGTACAATTTTCATGTACACATCGTGTGAATCCATACCAAACGCAGTTTCACCAACAAAACCAGCTAATGCAGGTAAAAAGTCAACCGGTATTAAATCCATTAAGTTCATTAAAAATATCCAAACGAATATTGTTAATGCTAATGGTGCAATAAGCTTGCTTTTACCATGGAAAGTATCACGTACGTTGTCACCAACAAACTCTACTACCATTTCAATGAAACATTGAAATTTTCCAGGTACACCTAGTGTTGATTTTTTAGCGGCACTACGAAAGATCCATAAAAATATAAGACCTAAACCGATAGACCATGCGAGGGTATCTATATGCCATGTCCAGAAACCACTATCCGTACATGCTTTATTGAAGGCGAGACCTGTATCGGTCGAACACATCTTAGCATTGGTCAAATGGTGCTGGATATGGCCAGATAGAGTAACTTCTTCTGCTGCCATGTTATATCCCAAAGTTAATGTTTAAAAAAAACGGGTGCGAACAATCCAGTAAAGAGCGCCAGTATATAAGTACTAAAAAAGGGTAATAAAATTACCGGAAAATGCTTCAGTACTAGCGCAAACAATACAATTGTTAGCATAAATTTTAATCCGTTGCCGCGTTTCAACGAGGCATACGCTTGATTTGCTCGACTTGCACCCATATGTCGGAATGCATAAAGACCAAATACAAAGTGCGGAAGTACTGCGACAACTCCACCAGCGAGTGATGAAAGCGCGGCATTGACTCCCGAACTAAAACAAATAATTACAGCAGTAACTAATGCTACAACACCCTGAAGGCAAATTAACTTTAATACGGCAAGTCGATATGGACTCGCTAACTTATCAGTCACGTTTAGTTAACCTTTATTGCGTTCTAATTGTTAGGGTGTGAAAACTGGCGAAATTATACTTAATCCTGCCAGTTTTGCAACTTGAGTAGACGCTTTGTAACACGAAATAGCTACAAATGTCCCTTTTTAGACATGTAGAAAACTAATGGTGGGTATTGTCTTGATTAATGCGATTTAAAATGCCGTCAAGTTCGTCCAAATTAGTATAAGAAATAACAAGCTTACCTTTGCCTTTTTTGTTGTAATTTATTTCTACTTTGGCACCTAGGTTTTCAGCGAGTTGCTGCTCTAACTGTTTAACATCTGGATCTTTTTCAGCTATTTCTTTAGCTGGCACTGGTTCTAAAATTGAACGAACTAACTTCTCGGTTTCACGAACGGTTAGTGCTTTAGCGACAGCTAAACGAGCAGCATCTGATTGTGCTTCTCCCTCAAGGGCTAATAAACAACGAGCGTGCCCCATTTCAATGTCGCCATGTTCTAACAGAATTTTTACATCACTGTTTAAATTATTTAAACGAAGTAAGTTAGTTACTGTAGTGCGTGATTTGCCAACCGCATCTGCTACTTGTTGATGTGTTAGTTCAAATTCATTAAGTAAGCGATTTAACGCAACCGCTTCTTCCATAGCATTTAAATCTTCACGTTGAATATTTTCTATTAGCGCAATAGCAACTGCAGCTTCATCTGGTACGTCTTTAATAATACAAGGTACTGTTTCAAGCTTAGCTATTTGCGCTGCACGCCAACGACGCTCACCGGCGATAATTTCAAAACTATTTTGTGCAATAGGGCGCACGACTATAGGTTGAATAATACCTTGTGAGCGAATAGAACTAGCAAGCTCTTCTAGTGCCTCTTCGGACATGTCTTTACGAGGTTGATATTTACCAGAGTGTAAAAACTCGATTGGGAGTTTTTGTAATTCACTGTTATTTGGCCCAGCCGCATTTTTTACAGCTTCAGTCACGTTTGATGTGTCTTGTTCCTTGCTTGCGCTCGGTGTAGGCTTTGACGAACTTAAAAGTGCATCGAGTCCTCGGCCTAAACCTCGTTTTTTAGCAGACATGTTATTTTTTTACCTCAAAGTTAGGCGACAACGGACGCTGTTTTTTCTTTTCTACGTAACATTTCACCAGCGAGTGCTAAATATGCTTTAGCGCCACTTGATGCCCGGTCATAATACATAGCAGGTGTACCAAAACTAGGTGCCTCTGCTAAACGAACATTACGCGGGATCACCGTACGGTATACTTTGTCGCCAAAATGTTGTTTTAATTGTTCTGATACGTCATTCGCTAAACGGTTACGCGGATCGTACATAGTACGAAGTATGCCTTCAATTTGTAAGCTAGGGTTTACTAACTTAGCAAGCTGCGTAATCGTATCCATTAATGCGGTTAAACCTTCAAGTGCATAATACTCACACTGCATTGGCACTAAAATAGAATCAGCTGCGGCCATTGCGTTAACAGTTAACATATTTAAAGAGGGTGGACAGTCGATAAAAATAAATTCGTACTGATCCTGAATTTTTTCAAGTGCGTTACGTAAACGCACTTCACGGGCAAATAATTCCATCAATTTAACTTCTGCAGCGGTTACATCACCGTTTGCAGCAATCATATGGTATTCGCCAGACGTTTCTTTGATAATAACGTCTTCTATAGGTTTATCTTCAATGAGTAAGTCGTAAATAGTTGGTACGTCGCCGTACTTATCTACGCCACTTCCCATAGTCGCATTGCCTTGCGGATCGAGATCAATTAACAGCACTTTACGTTTCGTTGCAGCCATAGACGCAGCGAGGTTTACAGCGGTTGTAGTTTTACCCACTCCACCTTTTTGATTTGCTAATGCGATGACTTTTGCCACGGTGTCTCTGATCCCTAGTCTTTAGAAAGAATAATTAAATGTCGTTGTGCATCTAACTTAGGTACTTCTAATGCAATTTTTTGCTCAAACTTAACGCCAGTAGGTAATGACTCTAGCTCTTCACTAGGGAACACACCTTTAAGCGCTATAAATTTACCCGAATGATCAATTAAGTGCGAACACCAGTCAACCATATCTTGTAATGAAGCAAATGCACGACTGAGTACGCCATCTAATTTAACACTTGGCTGATATTCTTCAACTCTTGACTGAACAGGTGTTACGTTATCAAGGCCAAGCTCATGTTTAACATGCATTAAAAAGCGAACGCGTTTACCTAGACTATCTAGTAACACAAATTGTGTGTTAGGTAATGCAATCGCTAATACAATGCCCGGAAGGCCAGGCCCTGTGCCAACATCAATATAATGATGACCGGGTAAGTGAGGTGCAACAACTAAACTATCCATAATATGCTTAATCATCATTTCTTCAGGTAAGCGTACCGAAGTTAAATTATAAGCTTTATTCCACTTATCTAATAACTCGACGTAACGAACTAGCTGTTGCTGTTGTTTTTGTGTTAGCGCAATATCAGTTTGCGCTAACAATGTAGTTAATTGTTGCTGTAACACTATGTACCCTTATCGTTACGCAGATTTGCGTAATAAGCCTTGCTTCTTCAGATACACTAATAATAGCGAAATCGCCGCTGGGGTGATACCAGAAATACGCGATGCTTGGCCAATAGTGTCTGGACGTGACTCAATAAGCTTAGCAACAACCTCATTTGATAAACCTGATACAGTTTTGTAATCAAACTCTTTTGGTAAAATTGTTTGCTCATGACGAAGCTGCTTATTGATCTCATCCTGTTGACGCGCAATATAGCCTGCGTACTTAGTATGGATCTCAACTTGTTCAAGTGCTGCTACGTTTGTAAATTCAGATCCTAAACCGTCAATAGCCATAAGATCGTTATAACGAATCTCTGGACGACGAAGTAATTCTTCTAAACTTGCTTCACGAGTTAATGGTGTTTTTAGTAATGCATTTACTTGATCAACAACGACGTGATCTTTATGAATCCACGTATCTTTAATGCGTTGTTTTTCTTTCTCAATTACTTCCATTTTTTCGTTAAATGCCTGCCAACGTTCGTCATTAACTAAACCCAGCTCACGGCCTTTTTCAGTTAAGCGAATATCTGCATTATCTTCACGAAGTAGTAAACGGTATTCGGCACGGCTAGTAAACATGCGGTACGGTTCTTTCGTACCCAGTGTTGCTAAGTCGTCGATTAATACACCCACGTAAGCTTCATCGCGACGTGGCGTCCAAGAATCTTTACCTTGCACTTTTAACGCAGCATTCATACCTGCAATTAAGCCTTGTGCACCCGCTTCTTCATAACCGGTAGTGCCGTTAATTTGACCCGCGAAAAATAAGCCTTCGATAAATTTTGTTTCTAAAGACTGTTTTAAATCACGTGGATCAAAGTAGTCATATTCTATTGCATAGCCTGGTCGACAAATATGTGCATTTTCAAAACCAGAAATAGATTGCACAATCTCAAGTTGTACATCAAACGGTAAACTAGTAGAAATACCATTTGGATATAATTCGTATGATGTTAAGCCTTCAGGTTCAACAAATATTTGGTGCTTATCTTTATCCGCAAAACGTACAATTTTATCTTCAATTGATGGGCAGTAGCGTGGACCAATACCTTCAATAACACCTGAGTACATAGGTGAGCGATGTAGGTTTTTACGAATAACATCATGTGTTTTTTCGTTGGTGTAAGTGATGTAACACGGTATTTGTTGTGGGTGATCTGATTGTTTACCCATAAATGAAAATACAGGTGTTGGCATATCACCAGGCTGTGCTTCCATTTTTGTAAAATCAACAGTACGTGCATCAATACGTGGCGGAGTACCTGTTTTTAAGCGATCCACTCTAAAAGGGTGTTCGCGTAAACGTTCAGCCAATGCAATTGATGGTGGATCACCAGCACGACCGCCTTTGTAATTTTCTAAACCAATGTGTATTTGGCCACCTAAAAAAGTACCCACGGTTAAAACAACACTTGGAGCACTAAAACGTAAACCCATTTGAGTTACTACGCCAGTAACACGATCGTTTTCAACAATAAGATCATCACATGATTGTTGAAAAATCTTAAGGTTATCTTGATTTTGTAATGTTGTTTGAATAGCTGCTTTGTACAAAGCGCGATCTGCTTGTGCTCGAGTTGCACGAACAGCAGGTCCTTTTGAAGAGTTTAGTGTGCGAAATTGGATCCCGCCTTTGTCAATGGCCTGTGCCATTGCACCGCCAAGCGCATCAATTTCTTTTACCAAATGACCTTTGCCAATCCCACCAATCGCTGGGTTACAAGACATTTGACCAAGGGTATCCATATTGTGAGTCAGTAGCAGGGTATTCATCCCCATACGGGCAGCTGCTAATGCGGCTTCAGTGCCAGCATGTCCACCACCTACTACGATAACGTCAAAATTTTCGTGAAAAATCATTAATGGGATCCTACTTAAATCAAACCGGTAAACTTCAAAAGGGAGCGTATTCTACCTAGAAATTGGCAGAAGATAAATGATTAAACAAAGAGCAAGATCTAAGTATGTGATCTCTAATAATATAAAGGATCTTTTAAAGAGATCTTTTATTACTATTACTACTACTGATCAGCTTTTCTGTTGATAAGGTTTAGATCTTCATTTAAAACATGAAATTAGATCAGATCTAAAAGTGTTAATATGATCGGATCATCCAGCAAATAAGCTCTGATCAAAAAGGCACCTTATGCACAGGGCTGAATCAGTTGGATCTTATCCCATGGATAAGCATGCTTTAAAAAGCAGTTTATTCAATCTTTATCCACAAAATCTATTAAATTATTAGTAAATTGTGGGTAACTTTATATATAACTTTTTACTTGATCTATCTATTTTAAGCCTGTTTTGGTTATCCAAGAGTCTAACCATGCTAATGCTGTGTCTTCTGGTAGTGCTTCATCGAGAATATTAAGCTCTAAGCGTTCTGCTACTTTTATAGCGCCTTTTTGAGATAATAAGGCATCTATATTACGTCCAGCTTGGTTGTAAGTGTCATAACTGGTATCACCTAAAGCTATTACTGAGTATTTTAATTCTGATAAATCATTAGCTTGAGTCACATCTTCAACAAAGCTAATAAAGTTTTCAGGATAATCACCTGCACCATAAGTAGATGTGCAAATTAACCAAATGGTATTTTGCTGATCAATATCGCTAAATTCAGGTTGATCATGTAGTTGTGTAGTAATACCAAGGTTATTAAGCGCGTCGCTTAGTTGCTCTGCAACATACTCGGCTGATCCCATTTGGCTGCCAACAATAAGATTTACTGAACTCATGAATATTAGTGATCACATTGGTTTTAATTGCTGCCTATGATAACTGAGTGTGAGTAACAGTAAAGTTAAGAGTGCTTTTTTGTATAACTATTTTTGTGCTAATTTTACTCTTATTTTAAAGCGCCTCCTTAAGTTGTTGATATTATAAGGCTTAACAAAATATCTTTAAATGTAATCTTCTGATCAAGTTGTTGATAACAGTGGGGAAAGCTCTGTTTAAACACACCTTTTAGGTTGTTTAATAATCGCTAAGTTATTGATATTACTATTTAGTGAGAGACTTAATTGTAAATCTAGGCATAAAAAGCACAAGGTGATCATAATGTGGATATAAAGGTTGTTGATAACCTTAAATTTAGATCGAAAATAATTTTATTAAATGATCTAATTGGGCTGATCTAACGAAATTAATTAAAAATAAGCTTATAAACAGATAATTTTTAATAGATCATTAGGTTTTTTCGAGTGTGGTAGCTCAATTTACTATTTATTTGAGCTAAAAATTAGGTTTTGTGGATAAGTGATCTCAATATATTTAATTTAATGCGTATTTATAGCTGCTTTTTTTATGTATTTTGCTGGTGGATTAGTAGATCAAAAGTTTGACGCACTCAAATCTCGAGTCATTTTTATTAAAAATCCGCAGTGATCGTCTGTCCATATGTTGTATAAAGTTGGTTTTTTAGAGTGTTGATCTTCACGTTTTAGCTCTTAAATTGAGCAAATAACATTAGTTTTTATGAGCTAGGTAATTATAAAAAAGCTATTTATAACTAACTTTTGTGTGGAGGATAACGATTTTAAAACGTATTTTTGTTTGAAATATGTATCGGTTTTGACCTTAAAATGGGTGTTACTTGCGCTATTAATACCTTACTTAAAGGCTCTTTTCACTGTCTAATCTACATAATCTAGCTGGTAATAATTATCGCTTTGGGTATGATTTTATTGGCAGAACTGGCTGGGATTGACGGTATAAATACATATTTTATAGTGAATATTTTACATAAAAAAAGAGCACCTAAGTGCTCTTATAATAAACATATATCTGTAATAAGGTGCTTATTTACCAATACAAAATGAGCTAAATATTTTGCCAAGTAAGTCGTCTGAGGTAAATTCACCGGTTATTTCGTTTAAATACTGCTGTGTTAAACGCAATTCTTCAGCCAATATTTCACCAGCAATGTGCATTTCTAATTGTGTTTTACCTGTTTCTAAATGATACGCAGCACTCTCTAGTGCATCCAAATGACGACGGCGCGCCATAAAGCCACCCTCTGTTGCGCCTTGAAAGCCTATACAGGCTTTTAAATGCTCGCGAACAAGTTCAATACCGTCAGCATTTTTAGCACTTAAGCTGATGACCGGGTATTGTTGCTCTTGCTCCATTCCGACTATATCACCCGATAAATCAGCTTTATTTCTGATGACCGTAACCCCCATACCTTCTGGTAATTTGGCCATAAATTCAGGCCAAATTTTATGCGGGTCAGTATCAATAGTGTCAGTGCCATCAAGCATAAATAAAACGCGATCGGCTTGGTTTATTTCATCCCA
This sequence comes from Pseudoalteromonas sp. Z9A6, assembly GCF_011378805.1. Lineage (NCBI taxonomy): Bacteria > Pseudomonadati > Pseudomonadota > Gammaproteobacteria > Alteromonadales > Pseudoalteromonadaceae > Pseudoalteromonas > Pseudoalteromonas sp. Z9A6. The sequence continues at coordinate 37,613 of NZ_WTKZ01000025.1, read as the reverse complement.
CGCCCGCTCAATACCTATTTGTTCTACGCGGTCAGGGCTCTCTCGTAGGCCTGCGGTATCTATAATATGCAGTGGCATACCATCTATATGTATATGCTCTCGTAGTACGTCGCGAGTGGTACCGGCTATTTCTGTTACGATTGCAGCTTCACGACCGGCTAGGGCGTTTAGTAGGCTTGATTTACCGGCATTTGGGCGACCAGCAATAACAACACGCATACCTTCGCGCATGATGCTACCTTGTTTTGCTTGATTGGTTACGGTATTAAGCTGGGTAATAATGGCGTCTAAGTCGCCTGATACCTTACCGTCTGATAAAAAATCAATTTCTTCATCAGGAAAATCTATTGCCGCTTCTACATACATACGTAAGTGAATTACTTTTTCTACAAGCGTTTCTATGTGTTTAGAAAATTCACCTTGGAGAGACTGTAGGGCGCTTTTGGCAGCTTGTTCGCTTGTAGCATTAATTAAGTCGGCGATGGCCTCTGCTTGTGTTAAATCAAGCTTGTCATTCATAAATGCGCGTTCAGAAAACTCACCAGGCTTTGCTAAACGAACGCCCTCTATTTTACTAATTTCTTTAAGTAGCATATCAAGTACTACAGGACCGCCGTGGCCTTGTAATTCAAGTACGTCTTCACCAGTAAATGAGTTAGGACCTGCAAAGTAAATGGCAATACCTTGGTCAAGTTGCTCGCCAGCTAGGCTTTTAAATGGCACGTAATCGGCGTAGCGAACTTTAGGAATTTTACCTACTACTTTTTCGGCGACACTTTTAGCAAGGCTACCTGAAACGCGAATAATACCAACACCACCACGTCCGGGGGCAGTTGCTTGTGCTGCAATTGTATCTTGATTGATCATGCTATTAATTTGCCAACGATGAGTAACTTTATGGCGGTATTGTAACCTATGAAATAAACACTCGCGAATACTCTGGTGAAAAACAGGCAATAAAAAAGGCGACCGAAGTCGCCTTTATATAAGTAATATACCCAAGCCATCTCAAGATGCGAGTTTCAGTTGGAGTTAAAAGCTATTTAGGCAAGGCATTGATTGAGAATAATAGTGGTTCTATTGTTAAAATCAATAACGCAGTATAAATAGCTTTTAAACCAACCCTTTGGGCGTTTCACAGGTACTTAATTTCATCGTTGTTACTTTTTAAAAGGGACTGCCATTCTTGCAAAGTAACGCCTTGATCTTAAGCCCCTGTGAAACGCTGAATTTTGCATCTTGATGTGGCTTGGGTATAGGCGCTAGCCTCTTACTTTAATTCCTTTCTTTTCCATGCCACGGTAGATGATTAACATCTGGACAATAGAAATAAGGTTAGACACTAACCAGTAAAGAACTAAACCCGATGGGAACCATAAGAAGAATACAGAGAAGATAACCGGCATAAAGGTCATCATTTTTTGCTGCATTGGATCAGTTACCGTCATAGGCTGAAGTTTTTGCGTCACAAACATACTCGCACCAAATAAGATTGGTAATACGTAGTACGGGTCTTGTGCAGAAAGGTCTGTTAACCAAAAAATAAATTCAGCATGGCGAAGTTCAGTTGACTCTAAGAATACGTAGAACAAGGCTAAGAAAATTGGCATTTGTAGTAAAATAGGGAAACAGCCACCCATTGGGTTAACTTTTTCTTTTTTGTACATTTCCATAGTTGCTTGGCCGAACTTTTGACGGTCGTCACCAAACTTTTCTTTAAGAGCTGCCATTTTAGGCTGTAGGGCACGCATTTTTGCCATTGAAGTGTATTGCGCTTTAGTAAGTGGGTACATTAACGATTTAACGATAATAGTGATGGCAATAATTGCTACACCCCAGTTACCTAAAATGCTATGTAGCCATTTTAGCAATACAAATAAAGGTTGCGAAATAAACCATAACCAACCGTAATCTACAGTTAAGTCTAAGTCTGGGTGAATCGCTTCAAGAATATCTGACTCTTTCGGACCCATATAATAAGTAGCAGTTAGTGTTTGCTCACTACCAGCTTGAATATTTACAGCGGGATCTTTAGCACCAATAATAGCGGCATTACTTTTTGTAATTAAGCTATAAATTGTATTTGTTTGATCCTGCATTGGAACCCAAGCACTTACAAAGTAATGTTGTATAAATGCAACATAACCACCTTGCGTGTTTTTGTTTAGGTTTTTATCAGCCATATCTGAAAAACTATACTTTTCGTATGGTTCTTCGTCAGTACCGTATGCAGCACCTAAATAGTTTTGATCAACCATGCTACCTTTTTCTTGTACGGTACGCTTAATTTGCGTGTATAGCTGTACTTGAAGAGGTGCGCTGGTAGTGTTGTTGATTTTGTATTCTAAGCCTACGTCATACTGACCTTTTTTGAATACATACGTTTTAGTAAAACTAACACCATTACTATCAGTAAACTGAAGTGGAACGCGAAGCTCATCACCCGTTAAGGTATATGATTTTTGTTCGGTACTATAATTAGGGCGACCGTTAGCTGATGCGTCAGGGCCATTTAAGCCAATTAAGCCACTTTGTGAAAAGTATTGTTTGCCACTATCAAGCTGACCAAGAAGCATATAAGGTGTTTCACTTCCTTTAGTTTCTTCGTATTGAAGAAGGTCTGTTTCAACAATGTCACCGCCTTTGGTGTCAATTTTAACTTTAAAAACGTCAGTTGTGATTTCAATAACTGAACGTTTAGCTAAAGTTGCTGAAGCGGGTAAACCTGAATCTGACGATGAAGGAATATAATCATCCGACTCTGGTGAATTTGCTTGTAGTGTTTGTGTTGTGGCACTTGGATCGGCTTTAGGCTTGTTGTAATCATTATCCCATTCTTGGAACAATAAAAACGACACTAGCATTAGGCCAATTAATAAAAACGTGCGTTGCGATTCCATAACAGCTCTTATTTCTCGTGTTGGTGGTTAATATGGGTTAATTTTTCAGGTACGGGGTCGTCTCCACCTGAATGTAAAGGATGGCATTTTAATATGCGTTTTAAAGCTAACCAACTACCTTTTATAAATCCATGCAAATTAATTGCTTGAATTGCATAATGTGAGCAGCTTGGATTAAAACGACAATGCGGACCTAACAGCGGGCTAATCCACTTTTGATAACCGCGGATAAATAACACTAAACAAATCTTAGGAAAAGCAACAAGTGGTTTAATTAACCTCATGATGTTTATGCCCCTACTTAAGTTTAGTGAGATAGATATCATGTATTTAAAGACTCAATTAGAAATTTTAAATGCATGATTAAAAGGTGAGCTAAAGATACATTAATTAACCCTGCAATTCTATTGCAATTAGGTTTGTTTATTAGATTTAGCTGATTTGTTTGGGCGTTTCTTAAAAGGTGGCGGTTTAGGTGCACCTGGTTTACAGCGTTCGTTAATTTTTCGCCATAATTTAGTAAGTTGTTTGGTTAATTCTTCATTAGACTGTTCATCAATACCACTTTTCACCATAAGCACAATATCAATATTATCGATGCTGTGTTGATTTAAACGAAAACTTTCGCGAGCGAGACGTTTAATACGGTTTCGTTGGCATGCCTTTTTTACGCGTTTTTTAGCAACAGTAAGACCTAACCGAGGTTTTTCTTGGTCATTTGGTTTAGCTAATAGAGTAAAGAAAGGAGTTGCAGCCCGAGCGGGTTCATTAAATATGCGAGAGTAATGCGAGGGAGTTAACAGACGTAACTCCCTGCCAAAGCTAAAGTCTTCCACTTATAAATTAAGCAGAAAGAACTTTGCGGCCTTTAGCGCGGCGACGTGCTAATACTTTACGGCCATTTACAGTTGCCATGCGAGCACGGAAGCCGTGTGCACGTTTGCGTTTTAAAACGCTAGGTTGAAAAGTTCTTTTCATAACAATCTCATCCGATCGGTTAAAGTTAAAACATCCTATACAGGTCGCGATCCTGGCATAGGTGCCATTGCGAGCGCGAGATATTATAGAGTAAGTAACGTAAAGTCAATCATAATTACGTTCGCAGTATATAGCCTACTTATGGTCCATAAAGAGATCATGTAGGGCGATCTGATAGGATCATCATAAATAAGAAGTTTTCCACAGCCCCTGTATAAAAAGTGAATAAAAGCGGGGGAAAAGAAAATTGGATCGTAAATTTGGTTCGCGATCTTGGTGTTATTTTGTTATGATCTCCTCTTCGGATCTAAAATAAAAACTGTTTTAAATCAGGTTGTTAATGATTTTATACATCGATATCAACAATTTTATAAAAATCAATCTTTTACTTGTGGATAAAGTGCCTTCATAATACGCGGTCTTGGGTCGCTTATTGGACCATTTGAACGCAATAAATGTATGATTTATAATCATTAATGATGTGCGGGAATAAAAATTATATCTCTGGGAGTTTAACTGTGTATCTGTCGGTTTGGCAAAGTTGTTTATATGTATTGCAAGATGAGCTGCCTTCGCAGCAATTCAGTATGTGGGTAAGACCACTACAAGCAGAAAGTACCGAAGATACCTTGACGATTTATGCACCTAATCGCTTTGTGCTTGATTGGGTAAGAGAAAAGTACCTAAATAGAATTAACGAATTATTAGTAGAAATTTGTGGTGTTGAAGCACCAAAACTACGTTTTGATGTAGGTAGTAAGCCTTTATTAAATGCGCAAGCTGCACCGGTTATAGAAACGCAATCAGCACCACAAGCTTCTACAAAACAACAGCCTCGTGAGCAAAAGCCTGTTGTTGAACCTGCGCCTAAATCAGGTTACAAATCTAACATTAAAGAAAATTATACCTTTGACAGCTTTGTTGAGGGTAAATCAAACCAATTAGCAAAAGCAGCGGCTACTCAAGTTGCCGATAATCCTGGCTCTGCTTTTAATCCTGTATTTATTTACGGTGGTACTGGTTTAGGTAAAACTCACTTATTACATGCAGTAGGTAACGGCATTATGGCAAACAAGCCAGATGCTAAAATTGTTTACATGCATTCAGAACGCTTTGTTCAAGATATGGTAAAGGCACTGCAAAATAATGCGATAGAAGAATTTAAGCGTTATTACCGCAGTGTTGACGCATTAATGATTGATGATATTCAATTTTTTGCTAATAAAGAGCGTTCACAAGAAGAGTTTTTTCATACCTTTAATGCATTGCTTGAAGGCAACCAACAAATTATTTTAACCTCTGACCGTTATCCAAAAGAGATTGAAGGGGTCGAAGACCGTCTTAAGTCACGTTTTGGTTGGGGATTAACAATCGCGATTGAGCCACCAGAGCTTGAAACTCGCGTTGCTATTTTGATGAAAAAAGCACAGCAAAGTAAGATTAACTTACCACATGAAGTTGCCTTTTTTATCGCCAAAAAATTACGTTCAAATGTACGTGAACTAGAAGGCGCACTTAATCGTGTAATCGCTAATGCTAATTTTACAGGTCGTCCAATTTCGATTGATTTTGTAAAAGAAGCACTACGCGATTTACTTGCCTTGCAAGATAAGCTGGTTACGATAGATAATATTCAGCGCACCGTTGCTGAGTACTACCGAATTCGAGTGTCAGATCTATTGTCTAAGCGCCGCAGCCGCTCTATAGCAAGGCCACGCCAAGTTGCCATGGCATTATCTAAAGAATTAACTAATCACAGCTTACCTGAGATTGGTGACGCATTTGGTGGACGCGATCATACGACCGTATTACACGCATGTCGTAAGATAAAATCACTACGTGACGAAAGCCACGAAATTAAAGAAGATTACCAAAACTTAATAAGAACATTGTCATCTTAGGGCTGACTTTATTATGCAAATAACAATATCAAGACAACAATTTTTAAAGCCATTGGTGCAAGTGTCGGGTGCAATAGAGCGCAAACACACGCTACCAATCTTATCTAACGTTTTGTTAGTGGTAGAAAACGGACAACTTTCAATGACGGGTACTGACCTTGAAATTGAATTAGTTTCTGGCGTATTTGTAGGTGATGATATTGCCGATACAAAACTAACGTTACCCGCTAAAAAGTTACTCGATATTTGTAAAAGTCTACCAGATGGTTCAGACATTACTTTAAGCTTGCAAGAGCACCAATTACTTTTAACCAGTGGTAAAAGCCGTTTTTCATTAACGACTTTATCTGCTGATGATTTTCCTAATTTAGAGCAGTGGGATGGTGAGGTTGAATTTCAACTAACTCGTTTAGAGCTTCGTAAGTTACTTGAAAGCACGCATTTTTCGATGGCAAATCAAGACGTACGTTATTACTTAAACGGTATGTCGTTTGAAGTAGATAATACAGACATAAAAACAGTAGCGACAGATGGTCACCGTTTAGCTATTGCACAAAAGCAATTAACGCAATCGCTTAATACTCAACGTCAATTAATTATACCTCGCAAAGGTGTGCAAGAAATTATGCGCCTTATGGTAGCTGACGACGAATTGGTTACAATTCAGTTTGGTGCTAACCATATTCGTATCATTGATATTGAGTTTACATTTACAAGTAAGCTAGTTGATGGACGCTTTCCTGATTACCGTCGTGTATTACCACGTGGTGGTGACAAAGTAATTACAGCTAACCGAGAATGGTTACGAAATGCGTTTCAACGAGTGTCTATTTTATCGAATGAAAAATTTCGTGGTGTACGCTTAAACCTATCAAACGGTTTATTAAAAATTACTGCCAATAACCCAGAGCAAGAACAAGCTGAAGAAGTTGTTGAAGTAAGTTACGAAGGCGCGGACCTAGAAATAGGATTCAACGTGTCTTACGTATTAGATGTACTAAACACATTAAAAACAGAAGACGTACTATTTACATTAGCCGACTCAAACAGCAGTGCATTAATTGAAGGTGCAGGCGATGAAGAAGCAATGTACGTTGTTATGCCTATGCGTTTATAAGACTATAAATACATAATGAGCTTAAGTCATTTGAGCCTCAAATATTTTCGTAATATTGAGGCGCTGACGCTAGAACCAGTCAACGGCGTTAATATAATTTATGGTGAAAATGGCAGCGGAAAAACCAGCCTTTTAGAGGCTATATATTACCTTTCTCATGGCAAATCTTTTCGTACTCCAAAACACAAAAGTATTATTGCGCACCAGCAAGAGCAATTTGTAATTCACGGGCGTAAAACAATACACGATTTATCAATTCCAATTGGTATTAGTAAAACGCAAACGGGTGAGACCAATTTAAAAATTCAAGGTAAGGCGAGCCGTAAGATATCAGAACTCGCTCAACTTATGCCTGTACAAATTATTACACCAGAGAGTTATTCTTTGTTTTTTGGTGGACCTAAAGAGCGCAGAAAGTTTTTAGATTTAGGTTTGTTCCACGTGGAACATGAGTTCTTTTTTTTGTGGCAATCATTTAATAAAGTACTTAAACAACGTAATGCATTATTAAAAACTAAGCCCAAGAATTATTTTGACCAAATTAAGTTTTGGGACAAAGAATTTGTTAGACTGGCTGAAGAAATAAATAAATTAAGATTGGCGTATATAAGTAGGTTTAAGCAGCAATTTTTTGATAAAATGTGTGCAGAATTAACGCTTGTACGTGATTTAGAAATGACCTTTAGCGCAGGCTGGAAAGAGACTGAATCTCTTGCAGATGCGTTAGAGCAAAACTTTGAGCGAGATGCTCGCCAAGGGTTTACAAGTAAAGGCCCTCATAAGGCCGATTTTAGTTTTAGTGTCGCTGGCAACAGTGTGGAGAATACATTCTCACGCGGTCAATTGAAGCTATTATTGTATGCGTTGAAAGTTACGCAAAATAGCTTAATTGAGTCAGAGACAGATAAGCAATCTATATTGCTAATAGATGATCTACCTTCAGAATTAGGCGAAGATACAAAAGAGAAAGTGGGACAATTACTTGCTCACTGCAGTTCTCAAATTTTTATCTCTTCAATTTTATCTGAAAGTATTTCTGCTGTGGTGGAACCCATGCAACGAGAACTACAAATGTTCCACGTGAAACATGGCAACCTAATAACAAGATAAGTGGGATTAACCATGTCTGAGAATTATGACTCGTCGAGTATTAAAGTACTTAAAGGATTAGACGCAGTAAGAAAGCGTCCTGGAATGTATATTGGGGACACCGATGATGGCACAGGCTTACACCACATGGTGTTTGAGGTCGTTGATAACTCGATCGATGAAGCCTTAGCAGGTCATTGTGATGATATTTATGTAACGATTCACTTAGACGGTTCTGTCTCAGTTCGAGATAACGGTCGTGGTATCCCAACTTCTATCCATGAAGAAGAAGGCGTATCTGCAGCCGAAGTTATTATGACGGTACTTCATGCCGGTGGTAAGTTTGATGATAACTCTTATAAAGTATCGGGTGGCTTACATGGTGTTGGTGTTTCTGTTGTAAATGCACTTTCAGAAAAACTAAAACTGACTGTTCGTCGTGAAGGTAAGCTTCATGAGCAGTTTTATACTATGGGTGTTCCAGATGCACCTTTAGCTGTAATTGGTGACTCAGAAACAACTGGTACAGAATTACGTTTTTGGCCAAGCGCTGAAACATTCACAAATTTAGATTTTCATTACGACATTTTAGCTAAGCGTTTACGCGAGCTTTCATTCCTAAACTCAGGTGTGAGCATCATCTTAAATGATGAGCGTGAAGAAAATAAATCTGACCACTTTAAATATGAAGGCGGTATTCAAGCTTTCGTAGAATACTTAAACCGTAATAAAACACCTATACATAAAGGTGTGTTCCATTTTACTCACGAACGTGAAGAAGATGGTATTAGTGTTGAAGTATCAATGCAGTGGAATGATGCATACCAAGAAAACATTTACTGTTTCACAAATAATATTCCACAACGTGATGGTGGTACTCACTTAGCCGGTTTTAGATCAGCGCTAACACGTACACTTAATAACTACATGGAAAAAGAAGGCTTTAACAAAAAAGCTAAAACAACCAGCAATGCTACCGGTGATGATGCCCGCGAAGGCTTAACGGCTGTTGTTAGTGTTAAAGTTCCTGATCCTAAGTTCTCATCGCAAACTAAAGACAAGCTAGTATCAAGTGAAGTTAAATCTGCGGTTGAACAAGCAATGGCTGAAAAATTCACTGAGTTTTTATTAGAAAACCCAACTGATGCCAAAATTGTTGTAGGTAAGATTATTGATGCCTCACGTGCACGTGAAGCGGCGCGTAAAGCCCGTGAAATGACACGACGTAAAGGTGCAATGGACTTAGCAGGCTTACCAGGTAAGCTAGCTGATTGCCAAGAAAAAGACCCAGCCCAATCTGAACTATATATAGTGGAAGGGGACTCTGCTGGCGGATCAGCCAAGCAGGGACGTAACCGTAAAAACCAAGCTATTCTTCCGCTTAAAGGTAAAATATTAAACGTAGAAAAAGCACGTTTTGATAAAATGTTATCTTCGCAAGAAGTCGCAACACTAATTACTGCATTAGGGTGTGGTATTGGTCGTGACGAATATAACCCTGAGAAATTACGTTATCACCGTATCATCATCATGACCGATGCGGACGTGGATGGTTCTCACATTCGTACGTTACTACTAACATTCTTCTATCGTCAAATGCCTGAAATTGTAGAACGCGGTTATATTTATATTGCTCAACCACCACTTTATAAAGTGAAAAAAGGTAAGCAAGAGCGTTATATTAAAGATGATCCAGCATTAGTAGAGTACTTAACGTCGCTTGCGCTTAATAATGCTGCTTTATATCCAAGTGCAGATGCTTCTGCGCTAGAAGGTGAAGCGCTAGAGAAAGTCGTTCACGATTACCAAAATACAGTTAAGGTTATTGAGCGTTTAAAGCGTAAATATCCTAACACGGTAATGGAACGCTTAATCTACCAAACAGAGTTGAAAACTGATGACCTTTCTGACGAAGCTAAAGTAATTGCTTGGACAAAAGAGTTAGTTGATGACCTGATTGCACGTGATGAAGATGCAACTATTTTCCATGCAGGCACAGAGTTTGACGCTGAGCGTAATATGTATTACCCGGTTGTGAATATTCGTCAGCACGGTGTTGATAAAGCACATGTACTTCATTATGACTTTATTGCATCACGTGACTACCAACGCATTGCTGTGACTGGTACTAACATTGCAAACATCCTAAAAGAAGGTGCTTATATTCAACGTGGTGAGAAAACAAAACCTGTTGATAACTTTGTGGATGCTTTGGAATGGTTGATCACAGAATCTAAGCGCGGGATCTACATTCAACGCTATAAAGGACTGGGTGAAATGAACCCAAGCCAGCTTTGGGAAACGACAATGGATCCTAGTGCTCGTCGTATGTTACAAGTAACGATTGAAGATGCTGTTGGCGCGGATCAATTATTTGCCACCTTAATGGGTGATCAAGTAGAGCCTCGTAGAGAGTTTATCGAAACTAACGCTCTACGCGTAGTTAATCTAGACGTGTAAAAATATTACTTACACCGAAAAAGGAGCCTAATGGCTCCTTTTTTATTTTTTCAATTACACAAACTGCTTAAAACCTGAGTGTACACACGGTATACTAAGGGTAATTTTCACGCTACTTCTTAGATAGTAAAAAGCCAAATATGCAAAAATATGACGTAAAAACCTTTCAAGGTTTGATCCTGGCTTTACAGGATTATTGGGCGCAGCAAGGCTGTGTCATTATTCAACCACTTGATATGGAAGTGGGCGCCGGGACATTTCACCCGCAAACATTTTTAAAGTCTATTGGTCCAGAGCCAATGTCGAGCGCGTACGTTCAGCCGTGTCGTCGTCCTACGGATGGCCGCTATGGTGAAAACCCAAATCGCCTACAACATTACTACCAATTCCAAGTAGTTTTAAAGCCATCGCCAGATAACATCCAAGAGCTTTACTTAGGCTCATTAGCGGCAATGGGTATTGATACCCTTACTCACGAAGTTCGCTTTGTAGAAGATAACTGGGAATCACCTACGCTAGGCGCATGGGGCTTGGGATGGGAAATTTGGTTAAACGGCATGGAAGTAACGCAGTTTACCTACTTTCAACAAGTGGGTGGCTTAGAGTGCTCACCAGTAACAGGCGAAATTACTTACGGCCTAGAGCGTTTAGCAATGTACATTCAAGGCGTAGATAGCATTTACGACCTAGTATGGGCAGACGGTCCACTAGGGCGCGTAACATACGGCGACGTGTTCCATCAAAATGAAGTAGAGCAATCTACTTATAATTTTGAACATGCAAACGTAGAAGACTTATTTGCACAGTTTGATAAGTGTGAAGCAGAAAGCCAAAAGTTAATTGAAGCTAACTTACCACTACCTGCATACGAGCAAGTAATGAAAGCATCGCACGCATTTAACTTACTAGACGCACGCCACGCAATTTCGGTAACCGAACGTCAGCGTTATATTTTACGCGTTCGTGCGTTATCAAAAGCGTGTGCACAAAGTTACTATGACAAACGTGAAGCGCTTGGTTTCCCGCTGTGTAAGGATAAGTAAAATGTCAGCACAAAATTTATTAGTAGAAATTGGCACTGAAGAGTTACCACCAAAAGCACTGCGTAAATTAGCAGAAGCCTTTGCTGCAAACTTAACTCAAGAGCTAGAAACATTAGAATTAGCACACCAAGGCGTAAGCTGGTATGCATCGCCTCGTCGTTTAGGTTTACAAGTAAAAGCGCTTGAAGCTAAACAACAAGACAAAGAAGTTGAAAAGCGTGGCCCAGCAACAAAGGCAGCGTTTGACAGCGAAGGTAACCCAACAAAAGCAGCAATGGGTTGGGCACGTGGTTGTGGTATTGAAGTAAAAGACGCACAAACACTTGAAACCGATAAAGGCGCTTGGTTATTGCACATTGCTAAAGTAGCAGGGCAAGAAACTAAAACCCTAATGACAGATGCAATCACAAAAGCATTAAGTAAATTACCAATCCCTAAACCAATGCGTTGGGGCGCGAATAAAACACAATTTATTCGTCCTGTGCATACAGTAACTATTTTATTTGGTGATGAGCTACTTGAAGGCGAAATTCTTGGTAAGCAAATAACTAACCAGCTTCAGGGTCATCGTTTTCATCACCCAGAAAAAATTAGCATTAACCATGCAGATGACGTTTTTGACGTACTTAAATCTGCTTACGTTATTGCTGATTACGAGCAACGTAAAGCGCAAATTCGAGCACAAATAGAAGAGGCTGCAAGCGCAGTTAACGCTGTTGTTGCAATGGATGAAGATTTACTAGAAGAAGTAACATCACTTGTAGAGTGGCCAGTTACTTTAACGGCAACATTTGAAGAAGCATTTTTAGATGTACCAGCCGAAGCGTTAATTTACACCATGAAAGACGATCAAAAATATTTCCCGTTATTAGATCAAAACGGCAAACTTTTAAATAAGTTTTTGTTTGTATCTAACATCGAAAGTAAAGATCCAAGTGTGGTTATTTCTGGTAACGAAAAAGTAGTGCGCCCGCGTTTAGCCGATGCACAGTTCTTCTTTGAAACAGATAAAAAGAAAACCCTAGAAAGCCGATTAGAGTCGCTTGATAGCGTATTGTTCCAAAAGCAACTTGGTACGCTTAAAGATAAGTCTCAGCGCATTAGTGAACTTGCAGGTTATATTGCTGAGCAATTAGGTGCTGATAAAGACTTAGCACAGCGTGCAGGCTTATTAAGTAAAACTGACCTAATGACTGAAATGGTTATGGAATTTACCGACGTGCAAGGTGTAATGGGAATGCATTACGCTCGCCACGATGGTGAAGCCGAAGATGTAGCCGTAGCGCAAAACGAGCAGTACATGCCACGCTTTGCAGGGGATAACTTACCAACAAACTTAATTAGCTGCGCAGTAGCGATTGCTGATAAGTTTGACACGCTGGTGGGTATTTTTGGTATAGGCCAAGCACCTAAAGGTGACAAAGACCCATTTGCTCTTCGTCGTGCTGCTATTGGTGCACTGCGCATCATGGTAGAAAAAGAACTTCCACTTGATATTTTAGACCTAGTAGCTAAATCGCAAACATTGTTTGGCGACAAGTTAACTAACTTAAATGTATCAACTGACGTATTTGAATTTATGCTAGGGCGCTTCCGTGCTTGGTATCAAGACGAAGGTATTGAAGTAGACGTAATTCAAGCAGTGCTTGCACGTCGTCCGACTAAACCTGTTGATTTTGACCGCCGTGTTAAAGCCGTAAGCCACTTCCGTACATTAGACGCAGCAGAAGCGCTTGCAGCAGCTAATAAGCGTGTAGGTAACATTCTGGCTAAAAACGATATTACCAGCCAAGGTAGTGTTGATGAGAGCTTATTAAGCGACGACGCCGAAAAAGTATTGGCATCACAAGTAGCAAAATTTGCCACTGACCTTGCGCCACTTTACGCAGATGGAAACTACCAAGAAGCATTAAGCCAATTGGCGGGTATTCGTGAAAGTGTTGATAACTTTTTTGACAACGTAATGGTTATGGCCGACGATGAAGCTGTTAAGCAAAATCGTCTTGCGCTATTAAGCCAGTTAAGCGGATTGTTTTTAGGTATTGCAGATATTTCTGTTTTACAAAAATAACACCGATTAGCAATTTTAAAAGCCAGCGTTTTGCTGGCTTTTTAGTTTTCACTGTATGCAAAGGATACCCATTGATGATTTCTATGAAACGAATTTTAACCTTAGCAATTGCTGGTTTACTTACTGCCTGTACAAGCCAAATTTCGATTAACGATGTTTTACCACAGCAAGAGCTTGACCGCACAATTTACTTACGTGGCGACTTTACACTGTGGGATGCAGAACCCCAGTATCAGTTTGCGCCAGTTGGCCCTGCGCTTTATCAAGCGCAAGTTAAATTTTCGACCCCAGGTAAAGTGTACGAATTTAAAATAGCCGATGCCGATTTTAGTGAAGGTTATAACTGTGGTTACAGCGATGAACAACCAGCAGGGCAAAAACTAACACTCGGCCAGCCAGCTATCGCAGACTGTAATACTATTTATAACTACTTTAGTTTCACACCAGCAATAAAAGGCACGTACATAGTAAGTATTGATTACAGTAACTACGACAAGCCACAAGTTACAATAACGAAGAAGTGATAGCTGTAATTTTAAAGCTGCCCGAGTGAATTAATGGATTTGTAACAAGGACGTTGTATGAAAGATAAAATAGAGTACTTATTGAAAGATGATTCGATGCCTAAAATGGTATTACTAAATGGTGCATGGGGATCAGGTAAGACATTCTGGATAGAGAATAATTTATTAACCGATGACGAATACCTTTATTTATCTTTAAATGGCTTAGGCTCGATAGATGATTTTTATTCTAATTTAATTTCGAAATTCTTTTTTAATAAGAATATTAAGGCAGAGGATTCAAGTTCTTTTCTAGATGGATTACAAAATATACTAGGGAGCTTTAATCAGGAAAACAAAGGTTTAATCTCAGGTTTAGTTTCTGGCTTTAAGGGTGCTGCAGTTGCAAAGGCTATTTCATCTATTAAGAATAGAATAATTGTACTTGATGATGTTGAAAGGATTGTTAAACCCAACCTAGCAAAGGAAATAATGGGGGTCTGTCAAAGTCTTTCTCAAAAGAATGATAAGTTAAAATTTATTTTCGCAACAAACGTAAATGAGCTGAAGTTTGAAAATACACATACTTTAATTGAAAAAAACTTTTCTGGTACAGTTGAGTTTGAAATTAATGAAGATGATTTTTTTCAGATCGTGAAAGAAAATATAGCGGATATTGCAACTTACGTGGTTGAGGTACTTAATAAATTAGAGCTAAGAAATATAAGAATATTAAAACGAGCAAAAAGTAAATATTTGTCTTTAATTGAGGAGGTAGAGAAAGATAACTCAATCAATAATCTTGATGTTATAAAAGGCCGAAAGTCTTTGTTTAAGGATGTGGTAAGTATTTACTATATGCAAATGGGTATAGGTTTTGATATTGATAAAATAAAGTCCCAAGCTAGGGATATGGTAACTGAGAGCCAGCCCAATCTACCTGAAATCGAATCTACAATTTTGGTTGACCATATAGTTTCAAGTAAGTCACTTGAGTTTGAAGACGTTTTAAAAAGTTATTATCCAGTAAAAGTACTAACTTTCGATTTACTTTTATCTAGAGGGGCAAAAGTTTTAACCGAAATAGATGAAGCTCAAATATATGAATACCTGCAGTCATTAGAAAGTATTATCACTAATGAAGAAAACCCAGAATTATTACGTTGGTTTTATGCTGTAGACGTTATATGTGAGCTCGATAAATATAAGTTTATAGAAGAGCTCGCATGGATACCTACAACTGAAAGCTCCCTAGTAGAAAGTATTTTGAAAAACTATCTGCCAAATGTTTTTGATACTTCGGCACCAATGAGTGGAAGAAGAGGTTATAGAACAGGACAGTTTTATAGCGAGGAATTAAATCAAAAATTTGAAAGTGTTCTGGATGAATTAAAAGAACTTAAGCAAGGAGAAAAAATAAAATATCTAGAGGGTGAAATTCTTAAAGGTTGGACAAGTGATTTAGATTCAAGGGTTTACAAGGAATATCGAGCAGTGAGTCTTTTCTCTTTATTTCAGAATTCGAATAAGTTTGTCCAAGCATTAACAGATCACTGGTCAATACAACAAGTAAACTTATTTAGAAATTTTGTAGAGGATAGATATAAAGTAAACTTTAACAATAGTAGTCTTATTGAAGAGCTAAGTTTTCTAGTAAATATACAAAAAGGGCTTTTTGAATACACGCAACAGAAATGTGGTTTAAAAATTGGTTTTTTAAACCAATTAATCGAAAGTTTAAATTTAATTATAAATACAATGGAAAATTCTCAAAAAGATTAATCCAAACCTTTCTTCACCACATATCTATACGGTGCTTCTTCTGCATCTTTAGCTACCAGCGTGTGATCCATAAACGTACAAAAGCTCGGAATATCGCGAGTGGTTGATGGGTCATCAGCAGTTATTAATAACGTTTCACCGTCATTCATTTTACGAATAGCAGCACGTACCATCATTACTGGCTCTGGGCAGCGAAGGCCTATGGCATCTAATTGGTGATCGGGATTATCAAAGCTCATAATAAATTGGCCTGTTTAATTAAAGTGTTTGCTGTGTACGCGAGTGCTTAGGTATAGCAATTAATAAGTTTGGCAGTTTAACGCAATTTTATGTGTAATTTAACTATTTTACTTAATGCTTTTAGCAGTTTCAAAATGCTTTATTTAATAATACGCCCGATCACATAATTACGCTGTTACATACTTGTTTGATAAAGGGACGTTTTTATAAATGAAGCTAATAAAAAAGGCGAACTGAATAAAATCAGTTCGCCTTTTTAATCACCAAGATGGTTTTACATGCTTAAACTAATTAGTCTTGAACACGTTCAAATACAGTTGCAATGCCTTGGCCTAAACCAATACACATAGTTGCTAAACCATATCGTACATTTTTGTCTTCCATTAAGTGAATAAGCGATGTGCTAATACGCGAACCCGAACAACCCAGTGGGTGACCAAGTGCGATTGCGCCGCCATTTAAATTCACTTTTTCGTCAACTACATCCATTAACCCTAAATCTTTCATTACAGGTAATGATTGTGCTGCAAAGGCTTCGTTAAGTTCTACTACACCTAAGTCATCAATTGTAATACCGGCTTGTGCAAGTGCTTTTTTACTTGCTGGTACTGGGCCGTAACCCATAATTGATGGATCGCAACCAGCGACTGCCATTGCTTTAATACGTGCACGAATTGGTAAACCAAGTTCTTTTGCTTTTTCTTCGCTCATTACTAACATTGCAGATGCGCCGTCAGAAAGTGCAGAAGAAGTACCGGCTGTTACCGTACCCGATGCAGGATTAAATACAGGGCGAAGCTTTGATAAGCCTTCTACTGTTGTTTCTGGGCGAATTACTTCGTCGTCTTCAACTAAGATAAGCGAACCATCTGCATCGTGACCTTCCATTGCTAAAATTTCGCGACGGAAACGGCCCTCAACAGTTGCAGCTTGTGCACGTTGATGTGAGCGATAAGCAAATTCATCTTGTTGCTCACGGCTAATGCCATGAAGCGTTGCAAGGTATTCTGCTGTTAAGCCCATAGAGCCAGACGCTTGTGCAATTGATGTTGCTAAGCCTGGGTGAAAGTCGTTGCCGTGAGTCATAGGTACGTGACCCATGTGCTCAACACCACCAATTAGGTAAGTGTCGCCAGCGCCTGTCATTATTGCGCGTGCTGCGTCATGCAATGCTTGCATAGAAGAGCCACATAAACGGTTAACCGTAACAGCAGGAACGCTGTGAGGAATACCGGCAAGCAATGATGCGTTACGTGCTACGTTAAAGCCTTGCTCTAATGTTTGCTGTACACAACCCCAATAAATATCGTCAATTGATGCTGGATCAACTGCAGGGTTGCGATCTAGTAAGCCTTTCATTAAATGTGCGCTTAAGTCTTCTGCACGTTTATGTTTGAATACACCACTTTTAGAGCGACCCATTGGTGTGCGGATACAATCTACAATTACTGGATTATTCATGATATTAACCTTCCACCTTATAGAAAACACGACCTTCTTCGGCCCACTTGCGAGTTTGTTCAGATACTTGGTAAATCGCACCTAGGTGAGCGTATTTGTCTGCTGCTGCAACAAAGTTAGCTAAACCAGTTTGATCTAAGTAACGGAACGCGCCGCCTCTAAATGGAGGGAAACCAACACCGTAAACTAATGCCATATCTGCTTCTTGCGGCGAGGCAACAATGCCTTCTTGCAAACACAGTAGCACTTCGTTAATCATTGGAATCATACAACGGTCGATGATTTCTTGTTTATCAAATTCTTTTGGTGCGTCTGTGATTGGGCTTAGTAGCTCAATTGCTGTCTCGTCATGAGACTTTTTAAGACGACCGCGACGATCTGTTTCGTATTTGTAAAAACCGGCTTTGTTCTTTTGTCCAAAACGTTTTTCGTTGGCAAAAATAGTCACAGGGTCTTTATCAGCACGAGCCATACGCTCAGGGAAACCGTCAGCCATTACGCCAGTACAATGGAACGCTGTATCAATACCTACAACATCAAGTAGGTAAGCCGGACCCATAGGCCAGCCAAATACGTTTTCCATTACTTTATCTACTTTTGCAAAGTTAGCGCCTTCAACCACTAATTTGCTAAAACCTGCAAAGTAAGGGAATAAAACACGGTTTACAAAAAAGCCTGGGCAATCGTTAACAACAATTGGCGATTTACCTAATTTAAGCGCGTAATCAACTACTGCATTAATTGTTTTATCTGAGGTTTTTGCACCACGAATAATTTCTACTAATGGCATTTTTGGCACTGGATTGAAAAAGTGCATACCACAGAAATTTTCTGGCTTATCTAGCGCTTCTGCAAGCAAGTCGATACAAATAGTCGATGTATTTGAAGTAAGTACAGTGCCTTCTGGCAT
Source organism: Pseudoalteromonas sp. Z9A6 (assembly GCF_011378805.1). Lineage (NCBI taxonomy): Bacteria > Pseudomonadati > Pseudomonadota > Gammaproteobacteria > Alteromonadales > Pseudoalteromonadaceae > Pseudoalteromonas > Pseudoalteromonas sp. Z9A6. Next base: position 19,158 of record NZ_WTKZ01000025.1, on the reverse strand, counting down.
GTTCTTTTCAAGATCAGCGAGTACTGCTTGCTTAACTTTAGGGTTTTCTACAACAGCTTCAACAATAATGTTGGCACTTTGTAGGTCTGACTCGTTAAGTGTTGGCTTAATTTTGCTAAGTGTTGCCAACATTTTTTCCATTGGCATGTGACCACGCTTAACTTTTGCACCTAATAACTTAGATGCTTCACCCATACCTAAATCAAGCGCATCTTGTTGGATGTCTTTCATTATAATAGGTGTGCCTTTATAAGCAGACTGGTATGCAATACCGCCACCCATAATACCAGCACCTAATACAGCGGCTTGTTTAATTTCTACATCGCTGTGCTTAGCAAATTTACGTGCTTTACCTTTAATGTATTGATCAGCTAGGAATATACCAGTTTGTGCTGCTGCTTCTGGTGTACGTGCTAATTTAGCAAAGTTAGCGTTTTCGATTGCCATTGCTTCATCGCGAGTACAGTTTGCCGCTGCTTTAATAGTACGTACAGCCATAACCGGTGCAGGATAGTGGCCTTTGGTTTTACCCATTACCATACCTTCTGCCATAGCAAAGCTCATGCCTTGCTCAACACGGTTTAATTTAAGTGGCTGTAGTTTTACGTTGCGCTTTGCTTGCCAATCTAGCTTGCCAGCAATCGCCAGTTCAAGTGTTGATACACTTGACTCTAGAAGTTTGTCAGCACTAACTACCGCGTCAAACGCACCTACTTTAAGGGCATCTGCTGCGCGGTTTTCTGCGCCTGAGGTAATCCACATCATCGCGTTATCGGCGCCAATGATACGCGGTAAGCGCACTGTGCCACCAAACCCTGGCATTATGCCAAGTTTAACTTCTGGTAGGCCCATTTTAGCTGTTTCGCTTGCCACACGATAATCGGTAGCAAGTGCCCACTCACAACCACCGCCAAGTGCCATACCGTTTATAGCGCTTAGAGTTGGGAATGGTAAATCTTCAATTGCATCAAAAACGTCGGTTGCGTTTTTGATCCACACTACTAATTCTTCTTCAGGTTTAGTAAATGTAGGTAAAAATTCGAAGATATCGGCACCAATAATAAAGTGGTCTTTATCACTGGTAAAAATCATGCCTTTGATATCAGTATTGGCGGCTAATTCTTTTAATGCTGCTGCGCAATCTGAAAGAGTTTTTTGAGATAGTGTGTTTACAGAACCTGCAACACAAAACTTAAACTCGGCGATGTTTTCCTTCAGGAAGCTAACTTCAAAGGAATCGCTTTTATATAACATTATTATTCTCCCTAGTTGACGAACTAAGACTGGTACGATGAGTTTGCATTTCAATCAGTGTGCTTGCTTTAAATTAAAAATGCAACGAAAAATTTAACTCGGTTACAATCGACTGGTTAAAATATAGCTGGTTTGGTGCTAAGGTGGTTGAAAAGTTTTTATTCACAACTTTAATTTTTATTAAAGGACATTATGAAAAAATATTTACTAAGTGTTGCGGCAGCTGCATTCATTTTTCCTCTTCATTCTGCCGAGGCAAGTAACGATAACGATGCATTTTTAGATGCCGAAAAAAAAGTAAGGTACGGCAGTTACCAAGACTTTAAACAAGCGGTTAGTAACCTAAATCATCCGTTAAAACCTTATGTTGAAAAAACGTATTGGCAACGCCATCCGAGCATTAAACATCAGGCAGAAATAGAAGAATATTTAAATATATACCAGCATACGCCGCTTGAGTGGCCGGTCCGTAAAGCGTGGTTAGAATATTTAAAAGATAACAACGAAAAGGCGGCGTATATCCGCAACTATCGTGAAACGTCTAATACGGAGCTTACTTGTACTTATTTAGATTTTCAGCTTGATTTAGGTGCGCCCGAAAAGGCAATTCTAAATCAGGTGACCGACTTATGGGCTGTAGGTAAATCGCAACCTAATGGTTGTGATAGTTTATTTTCTACGTGGCGTAAAAAAGGCTACATGAAAGAAGAAACGGTTTGGAAGCGTGTAACACTTGCTGCACAAGGCGGAACGCAAAGCTTATTACCTTACTTAAAAACTTTATTACCAAGTAAGGAGCGTTACTTAGCTGACTTATATTTAAAAGTGCGAAAAGATCCAAGCGCAGCCGCTGGATTATATAGATATAAAAACAAGTCGGCTAAAGAAGGGCAAATAGCTATTTATGGTGTTAAACGTTTGGTTTGGCGCGATAAAGAGCTAGCTTTAAAAGCATGGGAAAAGCTAGAAAAAATATTTAAGTACAGCGATGAAGAAAAAGCGGATGTGTATTACACCTTTGCATTGTCACTTGCCTCTAGCGGGCATAAACAAGCGAGCTTTTGGCTAAATAAAGTGCCAAAAGAGCGACTAGACAGCAAGCTTATTCAGTGGCAACTGGGCAATATGCTCAAAACCCAAGATTGGGAAGGGATTGCTGCATTTTTTACAGGTAAAGAAAATTTAAGTCTTGGTCAGCAATATTGGTTAGCTTATAGCTATGCACAACGTGGCGAGCAACAAAAAGCAGACGACATTTGGAAGAAAGTAGCGGCTAATCGTGATTATTACGGCTTTTTAGCCGCAGCACGTTTGGGGTTGCCCGTTGATTTAAATAATCAGCCTTTAGCAGTCGATAAGGTACTTGTAGATAAAGTGAGTAATGCACCAGGCTTTAAGCGTGCAAAAGCACTTTATGATATTGAGCGCTTTACGTCGGCGCGCCGTGAATGGAATTACTTAACGGATACCTCTAGCGATGAAGAAAAGCTGGCAGCATCACAGTTATCTACCGATTTAGGTTGGCACGACAGTACTATTTTTACTTTAGCAAAAATTAAAGCGTGGGATAATGTAGAGCAACGTTTTCCGTTTGCGTTTCAAGATGTTTTTGAGCGCTACAGTAAACGTAGCAAGATAGATGTTGCTTGGAGTATTGCTATTGCAAGGCGCGAAAGCTCTTTTGCGCCAGATGCACGCTCGCATGCTAATGCGCGTGGTTTAATGCAGTTATTACCAAGTACTGCTGAGTATGTAAATAAAGGCAGTGTGACAAGTAGTCGTTTATATCAACCTAAAACAAATATTAGATTAGGTACTAGTTACTTACAGTACTTAAAAAAGAAAAACCATGGCAATGAAGTGCTGGCAACAGCTTCTTATAATGCGGGTTATCACCGTATAAAGCGTTGGTTACCTGATGACGCTATTCCGGCTGAGTTATGGGTAGAGCTTATTCCGTATCGCGAAACCCGTGATTACGTAAAAAATGTATTTGCGTACAGACAGGTTTACCATACAAGAATGGGCCGAGAAGGTAATGTATTAGCGCCGCTACTCGAAATGAAAATGGGCGGTTGAATATATGATACCAATCGACCAATAACTTAACACGATAGGTATAGGTATTAATAAGGGGGATGTTTACATGTTAAATATCCCCCTTTTTTGAGCGCTTAGGGTAATACCAATTTTATTAAAAACATGATCATTCTAGCGTATTAAATAACTCAATAACTGCGTTAAAAATTATTTATATAGAACAACTATGTATCATAATTTTAGCCTTGTTATTAAGCTATTTTCTTATCGCTATAATAGATCATTAATTTAATGCAATTGGTATAAGTGATAGACTCATAGCAAGTTAAATTTAACAGATGGATTAACAATGGATAAATTAGCCGTTTTATACGCCGAACATATTGCAACACTGCAACAGCGTACTCGTACAATTTGTAATAGCGAAGGGTTAGAAGGATTAGTAATTCATTCAGGCCAAGCTAAGCGCCAGTTTTTAGATGATATGTATTATCCATTTAAAGTTAATCCACAGTTTAAAGCGTGGTTACCGGTTATTGATAATCCTCATTGCTGGATTGTGGTAAATGGCAGCGACAAACCAAAACTAATATTTTATCGTCCAGTAGATTTTTGGCATAAAGTACCAGACGAGCCTCGTGACTTTTGGGCTGAGTACTTTGATATAGAGCTACTACTTCAGCCTGATCAAGTAGAAAAGTTATTACCATACGATAAAGCTAAATATGCTTACATGGGTGAATACATTGAAGTAGCGCAAGCACTTGGTTTTAGTATTATGAACCCTGAGCCTGTACTTAACTATTTTCATTACCACCGCGCTTACAAAACGCAGTACGAACTTGAATGTTTACGCAACGCTAACCGCATTGCAGTAGATGGGCATAAAGCTGCACGCGATACATTCTTTAATGGTGGTAGCGAGTTCGACATTCAGCAAGCGTACTTAATGGCGACACGTCAAAGCGAAAATGAAATGCCGTACGGCAACATTGTTGCGCTTAACGAAAACTGCGCTATTTTGCACTACACGCACTTTGATCCAAAAGTGCCACACACCCACAACTCATTTTTAATTGATGCCGGTGCAAACTTTAATGGTTACGCTGCTGATATTACTCGTACGTATGATTTTAAAAAGCAGGGTGAGTTTGCTGAGCTTGTACAAGCGATGACTGTTCAACAAATCGAGTTAGGTAAAGGTTTAAAGCCGGGTATGCTTTATGGTGATTTACACGTTGAATGTCATAATCGTATCGCACAAATACTTAGTGACTTTAAAATTGTTAACCTACCCGCGGAGGAAATTGTTGAGCGTAAAATTACATCTACTTTCTTCCCGCATGGACTAGGACATCACCTAGGTTTACAAGTGCATGATATGGGTGGTTTTATGAGTGACGAAAAGGGCACACATCAACCATCGCCTGAAGGGCATCCGTTCTTGCGTTGTACTCGCCTGATCGAAAAAAACCAAGTGTTTACTATTGAGCCAGGTTTATACTTTATTGATTCACTGCTTGGTGATTTAGCGCAAACCGATAATAAGCAGTTTATTAACTGGGAAAAGGTAGAGTCATTTAAACCATTTGGCGGCATTCGTATTGAAGATAACATTATTGTTCATGAAGATAGCCTAGAGAATATGACGCGTAATTTAGAACTCGATTAATTTCTATAAAGACGAGTTAGCGAATAAACGTTAAAATATGCATATGAACGGGGCCTTTAGGCCCCATTTTTAATTGAGCTTTTAATATGTCTGAATATAACTATCCCGCTGCTGACGTTTTTCATCAAGAAGAAATTAAAAAAAGTACGTTTATAGTCCACATTGCACACACCCCCGATTTAAATTCAGCAAAAACATTTATTAAAAGCATTGAAGAAAAGTATAGCGATGCACGTCATAACTGCTGGGCACATGTGGCAGGCAACCCTGGTGGCAGCCATGTTTATGGTTTTTCGGATGATGGTGAACCTAATGGCACTGCGGGGAAACCTATGTTAAATGTGCTGGTGGGTTCGGGCCTTGGCGAAATCACTGCCGTGGTGACACGTTATTTTGGCGGCATAAAATTAGGCACCGGCGGGCTAGTACGTGCTTATGGTGGCTCATTAAATAATGCACTAGTAAAATTGCAAACGGTGCTTAAAGTTCCCAGCGTTGAAATTACTGGGAGTAGTGAGTACAGCATGCAAGGCGCGATTGAGCAGTTATTAAAAACAAAGTATCAAGTGCTTAATATTGATAAGCAATTTACTGCTAATATTGAGTGGGTGATTACAATCGATAGCCGCGAAGCCAAGCAAGCAATCAAAGATATTTTTGATTTAAGTCACGGCGCAGTTGAGTTAACTATTAAAGAGTAATAACCTACACAAATTGCATATAATGCATACTGACCCTATTTAATTTGGTTGATACTACTCAGCCTGAATTTACTAATAATAAAAGCGACAAGCTAAATGCAATTTCGTACCATCATAAAAATTCTTGGCCAACTTGTTGCGCTGTTTAGTATTACCATGGTGCCTCCGGCACTGGTGTCTTTAATATACAAAGACGGTGGTGGTGTTCCCTTTGTTTTAGCATTTATCTTTAGTGTTGTTATTGGCATGATGGCTTATTACCCAAACCGCCATGAAAACGGTGATTTAAAAGCACGTGAAGGCTTTTTAATTGTTGTTTTGTTTTGGCTGGTACTTGGGGCGTTTGCGTCCTTGCCGCTTATCTTTTTACAAGAACCTAACTTATCGCTCGCCGATGCGGTATTTGAAGCATTTTCTGGCTTAACAACCACCGGCGCTACAGTGCTTACCGGTATTGAGTATTTACCCAAGTCGGTATTGTTTTATCGCCAGCAACTCCAGTGGTTTGGCGGTATGGGTATAATCGTACTCGCTGTTGCTATACTCCCAATGCTAGGTGTTGGTGGTATGCAGTTGTACCGCGCTGAAATACCAGGGCCTGTAAAAGATTCTAAAATGACCCCGCGAATTGCCGATACTGCAAAGCACCTTTGGTATATTTATGTGTCGTTGACTATTACTTGTATGCTGGCTTATTGGGCTGCAGGAATGGAGTGGTTTGATGCTATATGTCATGCATTCTCAACGGTGGCGATAGGTGGTTTTTCTACTTACGACGCCTCCATGGGGCACTTCGACAGCCCTGTAATTAACTTTATTTGTGTGTTCTTTTTAATTATTGCCGCTGTTAACTTCTCCCTGCATTACGCCGCAGTGGCCAGTCGTAACATACAAGTTTATATTCGAGATCCTGAGTTTAAGGTGTTTTTGTGTATTCAATTAGCGCTGGTGGTTATTTGTTTTACCGTACTTTCCTCTAACGAAATATTTGCTAATGGCGATGAAACCCTCGATCAGGCGTTATTTCAAGCTGTTTCAATGAGTACAACAGCAGGCTTTGCTACGGATAACTTTTCAACATGGCCATTGTTTTTACCTATTTTACTTATATTTTCGAGCTTTATTGGTGGCTGTGCAGGCTCTACCGGTGGTGGCATGAAAGTAGTGCGCGTGTTCTTACTTTATTTACAGGGTGTGCGTGAGCTCAATCGTTTAGTGCATCCTCGTGCTATATATTCAATCAAGCTGGGTCGTAAGGCGTTGCCAGATAAAGTAGTAGAAGCTGTGTGGGGTTTTTTCTCTGCTTATGCGCTGGTATTTATTATTATTATGTTAGCGCTTATGGGCACGGGTATGGATAACATAACTGCGTTCTCAGCCACTGCGGCTTGTTTAAATAACTTAGGGCCTGGTTTAGGAGATGTAGCGTCGCATTATGGTGCTATAACCGATGGTGCTAAATGGTTGCTTACTATTGCAATGGTGTTTGGTCGTTTAGAAATATTTACTTTATTAGTGTTATTTACGCCTACTTTTTGGCGTGGATAAACGAGTCGTTTAAATTTTAATATACAAGTTAGTGGGAAAGGGATATGCCAACTTCAAATCTAGACAAATTACATCAACTAACTACAAGTGGTTTGGTCGATTTAGAAATATTAACCCCAACCGACAGTAAACGTGTAAAAACCGAGTTTGTTGGTTTGCTTGAAAATAAATTTATTATTTTAAATTACCCAAACTCTAGACGTTTACCTGCTAGTAGTGACTATTTACGTGATGGTGTAATGGTTGTTGTTAGAGCATTAATTGAAGGTAGTGGTGGGCAAGTTATAGCGTTTCGCCAACAAATAATGTCGGTTGCGTCTCACCCGGCTAAGCTTATATTTATTAACTATCCTAAGCAGGTGCAGTTATTTGCACTGCGCTCGCAAACGCGTATACCTACCTTATTACCTGCAAAGCTAAAGCTAAGTGACGACAGAATACTTGAAGGCCTCATTAAAGACATTTCGCTAACAGGAGTAATGTTTGATATTAGAGGTGATCAGCAAGATGAAAATATTAAAGATATGCAATGCACAGTAATACTCAATAGCAGCGATAAAAGTTTTGAAGGCGAAATTTGCAGTGCTAAGGAACATGTCGCAGGCGTGCGTTGTGGAATTAAGCTACTAGCAAGCGAGGATGAAATGAAAACCTTTATGAAAGAGCATTTTATAGACCCATCTGCGCTTGAGCCCACCGTTGAATAAATCGTTTTTCGCTTATTTGCAACAAAATGGCGTTTTACGTGAGTATTTATAAAGTATTTTTTGTTTTTATATAATTAAATATATTATTTAAATAAAACAATGTTTTACGTGTTTTTTGTTATGGCTTTTTTTTTGTTGTTATAGCTACTTCGTTAAAATTAACCTTAATTATTTTTTAAAATCCCTCCTTTTATAGCTCTACATTTTAAAATGTATCTTTTTATATAAACATAACTATTTGTTTTTAATGACTTTAGTTTTTCACCTTTAAAGCGTGTTGCGAAAAGGCAACAGTAATGACTCTGAAAATTCCTCCTTATTGTACGTTTTATTTTTAACTTATTGAAAGTTAATGGCTTTTCAATGTTGGCATTTAAGTTGTAATAGTCAGGGTGTACTGAACGAAATCGTGATTCAAAGTGAAATACTTAATCGCACACACATAAATTTGAAGGATACATATTATGAAAAGCATTAATAAAACTTTAGCACTTATCGCTATTGCATCTTCTTCAGCCGCTTTTGCAGCAACAGATTTTGACACACTTGATGTAGACGGCAGTGGCACAATTAGCCAAGCAGAAGCATCAGTAGACGCAAAATTAATGAGCATGTTCTCTGAACTTGATACAGACCAAGACGGCGAACTATCTAAAGAAGAGTTTTCACAAGTATAAGCTTAAAACTCTGGGGCGCTACTAAGAGCCCCACATTACTCATAAAATTGAAGGATACACGTTATGAAAACATTAAATAAAGCATTAGCACTTGTGGCACTAGCATCTTCTTCAGCCGCGTTTGCAGCAACAGATTTCGATACATTAGATGTAGATGGCAGTGGCACAATTAGCCAAGCAGAAGCATCAGTAGATGCAAAGCTAATGAGTATGTTCTCAGAACTTGATACTGACCAAAATGGTGAGTTATCAAAAGAAGAATTTTCAGAAGCTTAATTTAAAGTATTTATCCTGAGTTGCCAAAGACAACCTAAGTAGGCAAGGGAGCTTACGAAAGAGGATAACAAGGAAGTGAAAAATTACGTTTTAAGTTAAACGAAGCAATTTTTTTGATAGAACATTGAAGGATTAAGTTATGAAAAATTTAAATAAAGCATTAGCACTTATAGCACTAGCGTCTTCTTCTGCTGCATTTGCAGCATCAGGTTTTGACAGCCTTGATATTGATGGTAGCGGCACAATTAGCCCAAGCGAAGCGGCAGTTGATACAGATTTAATGGCCGAGTTTATTGAGCTAGATACCGACGGTAGCGGCGAGCTTTCTAAAGAAGAGTTTGCTAATTACTAATTAACCTGAACTCTGGATAATAAATCTATCTCTAGCAGCTATTTTCAGCGCTAACTGCGTTGAATTTACTTGCAATAGGCCAGCTATTGACGCGTAAATTCGCCTTGTTTTCACTGAAAATCTCTGGCTAGAGAAAATAAATTTAAATATCACCATGATTCAATACGTTAGTAAATCTCTTAACCAGAGTACAGGTTAACTAACCTTTTTCAGATTAAACATTTTTCACAGTCAGGGATCTTTGAAAAGGACTTCCCATATTACTAGGAATATTATTATGAAAACATTCAATACAACACTTGCAGTTATCGTTTTAGCATCTTCATCAGCAGCATATGCAGCAGTGGACTTTGCCTCTTTTGATGCAGATGGCGACGGTGCGATTACAATGGAAGAAGCAAAGGTTAACCCTCAGCTTGTAAAGATTTTTGATGATTTAGATACTGATGGAAATGGTGAAATCTCTAAAGAAGAGTTTTCAAAGGTACAGTAATCAATATTCGAAGATACTCCACTAAAGCCGCCTTAGTCAGCGGCTTTTTTGCGTTTATGCCAAATAATTATAAGAATATAGCACTTACCTGGAATAGCTTTTCTACAACGGTAATGTGTTTCTTGTCGATTAGAAACATAATGACATGATCGCCCGACATAATAATTGTATCATCGTGGGCTATCAGTACATCGTCGTTACGTACTATTGCGCCAATAGTAGTACCAGCAGGGAGTTTAATGTCGGCAATAGCACGGCCAACCACTTTTGAAGTGTTTTCATCGCCATGAGCAACGGCTTCAATTGCTTCTGCTGCACCTTTGCGTAATGAGTACACATTAACAATATCACCACGGCGTACATGAGTAAGCAATGCCGATATAGTGGCTTGCTGCGGCGATATGGCAATATCTATTTCGCCGCCTTGTACCAAATCAACGTAAGCACCACGCTGGATAAGCACCATGGTTTTTTGTGCGCCCATACGTTTTGCAAGCATGGCTGACATAATGTTTGCTTCATCGTCGTTGGTTACGGCAATAAACACATCTACTTGTTCAATATGCTCTTCTGAGAGCAGTTCTTGATCAGATGCGTCACCACAAAAAACGACCGTGTTATCGAGCATTTCCGAGAGTTGCTCGGCACGCTCTTTACTGCGTTCAATTAATTTAACCGTGTGGTTTTTTTCAAGTGAGCGGGCAAGGCCTGCCCCAATGTTACCGCCACCAGCTATCATAATTTTTTTGTAAGAACGCTCTAGTTTTTGTAGCTCGTTCATTACTGCGCGTATATGTTTTGTAGCGGCAATAAAAAACACTTCGTCATCGGCTTCAATAACGGTGGTACCCAATGGTTTTATTGCTTTACCTTGACGATAAATAGCTGCAACACGGGTTTCTACATTAGGAATATGCTCTTTAAGTGCAGATAACGCATAACCTACAAGTAAACCGCCATAGTAAGCTTTTACGGCTACTAACGAGAGCATGCCATCAGCAAACTGCAATACTTGCAGAGCACCAGGGTAGTCAATTAAACGGCGAATATACTTAGTGACCAGTGCTTCGGGAGCAATGTAATGATCGATTGGTAAATCATCGTTTTGAAATAGTTTTTCGCGGTACTTTAAATATTGCTCTGAGCGAATGCGGGCAATTTTAGTGGGCGTTTTAAAAATACTGTACGCCACTTGGCATGCAACCATGTTCACTTCATCTGAACTGGTTACCGCAATAATCATATCGGCATCTTCAGCACCTGCACGGCGTAATACATCAGGATGCGCGCTGTGGCCCATAACCCCTTGTAAGTCGTACTTATCTTGAAGTTCACGTAATCGGTTACCGTCTATATCAACAACGGTAATTTCGTTTTGTTCGCCAACTAAGTTTTCAGCAAGCGTAGCACCAACTTGCCCGGCACCGAGTATAATTATTTTCATTATTTACCCGTGGTATTGATCATAATTTAATTAAAAAAATAGCCATTTAATGTTTCATAAATGGCTAACTATTTAGTGTACGGCTATTAGGCTTTTTTAACTAGCTTAGCGTAATAAAATCCATCACTTTCACCGGGCAGTAACTGCAAACCTGGCGTTGTTACGGTATCGTTTTCGTGTAGAGGTATATGTTCTACATCATCATTATTAGCTAAAAACTTAGCAACTTGCTGTTGGTTTTCTTGTGGAAGAACCGAACACGTAGCATATACCAATGTGCCACCTGGTTTTAACAGTGGCCAAATGCTATCAAGAATATCGCTTTGTAACTTAGCTAAGTCTTCGATGTCTGATGCGCGACGTAACCATTTTATGTCAGGGTGACGGCGAATTACACCAGTGGCCGAACAAGGCACATCAAGTAAAATACGATCAAATAATTTTTCATCCCACCATGTATGTGGTTGTGATGCGTCGCCACATTGTAGGTCTGCACCTAAGCCAATGCGAGTTAAGTTTTGCTTAACACGTTCAAGGCGAGTTGAGTCGCTATCAAGTGCAAGTACATCTGCATCAGCAAGCTCTAAAATATGACATGTTTTACCGCCAGGTGCTGCGCAGGCATCCAAAATATAGTCATCTGCTTTAGGTTCTAAAAAGCGGGCTGCCAACTGTGCAGCAGCATCTTGTACTGAACATGCACCTGTATCAAACTCAGGCAACGAAAATACATCACGTGGTTTGGCAAGTTTAATCCCATCAATAAAATCAGGGTTTAAGGTGTGTTCAATATCGTTAGCGCTAAGCATGTCGCTGTATTCTTGCGTGCTAAATTGGGCTTGATTGACACGAAGCCACATTGGCGCTTGTTGCTGGTTTTCTTCAAGTAGTGCTTCCCAGCTATCTGGGTAGGCTGTTTGCACCTGTTTAATAAACCAATTTGGATGGTTGTATAAACATACCGGAATAAGCTTCGCTTTTTCTTCAAGCTCAGCTTGTTGACGCTGAAAGCTACGTAAAATGGCGTTTATCAGCCCTTTTAATCCTAAAGCGCGTAGTTGAGCCAGTGCGTTAACCGTTTCTGAAATGGCAGCATGAGGTGGTACGCGCATATGCTGCAGTTGATAAATACCTACGTATAATAAAAACTGAAATATTCTACGTTTACCTTTTAATGGCTGCTCTACTAAGTGTTGGCAGTAATTTTCAAGGCTCGGTAAGTAGCGTAAAACGCCATAACAAATTTGCTGTAGCAACGCTTTATCTTTAGGCGGCAAGCCTTGGCTTGCAAATGGAAGTTCTTGATTAAGCGATGCGCCTTTATCAACTACGTTATATAAAGTTTCAGCGGCAAGCGCTCGTACGTTTGGAACATTACTCATTGTTTTCGCCTAATATTGTGCCAGGAGTAACCCAGTCACTACGACCATTTAAAAAGTCGTTAATTGCCATTGGTTTTTTACCTTGCGGCTGTAATTGCGTAATACATAAAGCGTGTTCGCCACACGCCACTACTACGCCATTTTTGTCGCTTGATAAAATTTGCCCAGGATCACCTGATTGCAGCATAACCTGCGCTTGATGAATCTTTACTGTTTGCCCACCCATTTGGGTAAAGCACATTGGCCACGGGTTAAAAGAGCGAATGTTTCGCTCGATTTGAAGCGCACTCATGGACCAGTCGATATCAGCTTCTTCTTTAGAAAGCTTTTTAGCGTAGTTAGCAAGTTCATCGTTTTGAGGTTCAGGGGTGATCTCACCATTAGCTAATTTATTAATGGTTTCAATTAACGCATCTGGACCTAGCTCAGCAAGCTTTGTATATAAGCTTGCGCTAGTTTCTGTTGTGCTAATAGGGCAGCGGCTTATATGTAGCATATCGCCGGTATCTAGCCCTTCATCCATTTGCATTATTGTTACGCCGGTTTGTTCATCACCTGCCCAAATTGCGCGTTGAATAGGTGCAGCACCGCGCCAGCGCGGTAATATAGAGCCATGCACATTTAAACAACCTAAACGTGGCGCTTCTAAAATAGCTTTAGGTAAAATTAAGCCATATGCTACAACAATTATAATGTCGGCATTTAAGCTTGTTAGCTCAGCTAGTGCTTCATCATTTTTTAATGACTGTGGCTGAAAAACCGGTAAATTGTGCTCAAGCGCTAGCTCTTTCACTTCACTGGCTTTTAATTTTTTACCACGACCTGCAGGGCGATCTGGCTGGCTATATACACCCACTATTTTGTGTTCGCTTTGTATCAGCGCTTGTAAATGACGTGCGGCAAAGTCTGGCGTACCGGCAAATATAATGCGTAATGGTTGAGTCACTGAGTTTTCCTAAGGTGCTTATTACTGTTCTGCAAACTTGGCTTCTTTTTCAAGCTTTTTACGAATACGTTGGCGCTTTAATGGAGATAAGTAATCAATGAATAGCTTACCTTGAAGGTGATCTAGTTCATGTTGAATACAAATAGCCAATAATTCATCTGCATCTAGTACAAATTCTTCACCGTTTTCGTTAAGTGCAGCGACTGTTACTGTTTCAGCGCGGTCTACTTTTGCATACGAGTTAGGTACTGATAAACAGCCTTCTTCGCTAACGGTAGAGCCGTCTTTTTTAATGATTTGTGGATTAATTAATACCAGTGGCTCATTGCGCTCTTCTGATACATCAATAACAACGATTCGTTGATGAATATCTACTTGCGTGGCCGCAAGACCAATGCCATTTTCATCGTACATTGTCTCTAGCATGTCTTTTACAATTTGGCGTACTGTGTCGTCAACTTGTACAACATCTTTTGCTACAGTACGTAAACGTTCATCTGGAAATCTTAAAACTTCTAACCTAGCCATAGTTACCTTTTTCACTTGTGCTTAATTTAGGGTATTGTATGCTCTTATTTTAGCCATTCGCGTTCACCTTTAACAGGTTTTGGGCAATAATAATGAAAAAACAATACAAGGAAGCTCGATGAAATCTCCATTACTTGCAATCATGCTTACGTTAAGCGCTGCGTTTCCCGCAGTTGCTGATGTACTTAAAATAAAAAAAGACGCACCAAAACAGTATGTTGTAAAAAAAGGCGATACACTTTGGGATATTTCTGGCATCTATTTAGATGAGCCTTGGCTATGGCCTGAACTTTGGCAAATGAATCCACAAATTGACAACCCACACCTAATTTACCCCGGTGATGCATTAGCGTTGATATACGATGCTGATGGAAACCCACGTTTAGTGATCAATAAAGGATATAGAAAGCTATCTCCTCAGGGTCGTATTACACCAAAAGGGCGTAATGCTATTACTACTTTGCCGCTTGAAATGATCAAACCTTATATCAGTTACGAGCAAGCAATGAACAGTGATGATATTAAAGGTAAGCCTTATATTTTAGGTGCTAACGAAAATACTAAAACACAAACGTTAGGCCACATTTTATATGCTAAAGGCGACTTACAAGTACATAAAGCATATGCCATTTACCATAAAGGTGACCCTTACACAGACTTAACTGGTGAAGTGTTAGCAACGCGTGCATCTTATGTGGGTATAGCACGTGCCTTTAGAACGGGTGATGAGAAAAATGGCGTGCCTTCGTCATTACGTGTTGAGTCTGTTAAACGAGAAATTCAGCAGGGTGATTTTTTAATGCCGGCAATGGAAGGCCAAATGCTCCCTGCGTACTTTGATATACACCGTCCCTCTGAGCCTGTAACAGGTAATATTATTGCTTCACCACGTGAAGTTAGAGAATTCAGCACAATGGATGTTGTGGTGCTAAACTTAGGCAGTGAACAAAATATAGAAGCGGGTCATGTATTAGATCTAGAGCGTCAATCACCAACGGTTATCGATGGTCCTCGTGGCCCTCGTTACCCAGAAGATTCTAGTAAATACGAGAAGCTTTTATCTGATGTGAGCCAATTATTTGGTGATGAGTCTGACGAAGAGAGCACAACGTGGACCATGCCTAAAGAAAAAGTTGGCGAGCTAATTGTCTTTAAAGTGTATGACAAAGTAAGTTATGCATTAATAACTAAAAACCAGCACCCAATTCGCATTGGAGATATTGCAGTTATTCATTAAGAAGTAGCGAGTCGGTGCTCTAGGAGAGAGCATGGATCAGTCATCTGGCAAGCTAGCCCACTGGCTTGCCTTTTATATGTGTAAAGGGTTGGGTATAAAGACCCTTTTAGCACTATCTACAAACTATCCCCTTGGGTCGTTATTCGACTTATCTCATGACAAGCTTTTACAGCTTGGGTTAACCGCTAATCAAGCGAGTAATTTACTCAACACCAATTGGCAACAAGTCAGTCATTATGAGCAATTAATAGCGCTGAACAACATTACTGTTGTTTGTATTTTTGATGCGCTTTACCCAGAAGATCTCCGGCAGATTGCCAGTGCGCCTTTATTACTCTTTTGCAGGGGAGATGTCTCGTTATTATCAACTCCACAGATTGCAATTGTTGGCAGCCGTAATGCTACACCTACCGGGCTTGAAATAGCCTCAGAATTTGCATACGAGTTAACTTTGGCGGGTATTACAGTTACTTCAGGCATGGCGCGGGGAATAGATGGTGCAGCACACAAAGGTTCTCTTGCTGGTACAGGTAAAACCATAGCTGTGCTTGGTACTGGGGTTGATATTTACTACCCCAAACGCCATAAACTATTAACAGACCAAGTTTTAGAAAACGGCCTGCTGGTGAGTGAGTTTTTACCAGGCACAGCTGCTCATGCGCACAACTTTCCGCGCCGTAATCGTATTATTTCTGGGTTATCGTTAGGAGTACTTATTGTTGAGGCTGAAATTAAAAGTGGTTCGTTAATTACAGTACGCTATGCGCTTGAACAAAATAAAGAGGTATTTGCAGTACCGGGTTCTATTAAAAACCCGTTAGCGCAGGCAAGTCACTTTTTAATAAAGCAAGGTGCTAAGCTGGTAGAAAACGTGGCTGACATTCTTGATGAGGTGAGTTTTACTTACGACAATAATGTATGTAATAAAGAGCAGCCGATTCAAGCCAATTCTCAATGTGAGGTTTTAAATAGTATTGGCTTTGAAGTAACCAGTGTAGATGACATTGTGCGTCGTGCGCAGTGGCCAATAGATAAAGTACTCAGTAGGTTGCTCGATTTAGAATTAGACGATCAGATTGAGCGAGTGTTAGATGGTTACATCAAGTTAAGCGCAGGAAGGTAATATGTTTGATATTCTTTTGTATCTTTTTGAAAATTACATTCATAGCGAAGCGGATATATTTGCAGAGCAAAATGAGTTAACCGATGAGCTACTGCGTGCGGGCTTTAATAAGCCTGAGATATTTAAAGCTCTTGATTGGTTAGAGCAACTAGCCGATTTACAACACAGCGATGAGTCTCCTTATCTTATTGCTAACCCTAAAGATGCTGTGCGTATATTTACCGATAGTGAATGCCAAAGGCTCAGCGCTGAGTGTCGTGGCTTTTTAATGTTTATTGAACAAATAGGCGTAATTAACAATGTAACACGTGAAATGGTAATGGACTGTTTAGCCTCTCTTGATAAACCAACTATAAGCCTAGAAGACTTAAAGTGGATTGTACTTATGATCTTGTTTAACGTTCCTGGCTCTGAAGAGGCATATGAGCAAATGGAAGATTTGATTTTTGATGAACCCAGCGAACTTCTTCATTAGAGATAATTATCTTAATTGTACTCAAATTACTTAAAAGGATAAGCACGGCATTGCTTGTATCTTTAAGTGGTTTGGGTATATTAGGCGAAAATTCACCAACCTATTAGGATCACCATGAGTAAAATCGACCATTCGCTTTTCTCGGCGAACAAGCACGCCCTCGAAAAAGAATACGAGATATGCCCACAGTGTGGTTCAGAGTTAGTGATCCGCAATAGTAAATCAGGCCCTTTTCTAGGATGCGCAAGTTATCCCAAATGCGACTTTATTAGGCCGCTGGCACATCACGACAGTAACGAAATCAAAATATTAGAAGATTCAGCATGTCCTGAGTGTAGCAAACCGCTGGTGGTTAAAAATGGCCGCTATGGTATGTTTATTGGGTGTACGGGTTATCCAGAGTGTCATTACATTGCTAACGAAAATGAAGAAAAGCAAAGCGAAGATACTTTGCCTAGTTGCCCTAAATGCAAAAAAGGTCATTTAGTCGCGCGCAGTAATAAGTTTGGTAAAGTATTTTATTCTTGTGATTGTTATCCAAGCTGTAAATACACGCTTAATAATAAACCGGTTGAACATCCGTGTCCTGAATGTGACTGGCCTATCGTCATAGAAAGAAATATGGCAAACGGCATATTATTGCAATGCCCACAAAAAAGCTGCATGCATAAGCTCACCCCAACTGAATAACGTTTAATTATATCTGGAGACTACTTTGTCAGACCTTTCAAATACGCCCACTGCAATAACATGCTTAACGCAAGGCGAAGTTATTTTATACCCAACAGAAGCTGTATATGGTTTAGGTTGTGATCCAGATAATCAACAAGCCGTTGAAGCACTATTAGCTATTAAGCAGCGCCCGGTTGAAAAAGGGCTTATTTTAATCGCTGATAACTACGGACAATTATTAAAATACGTAGATGATGCAAAAATACCAATGGATAAACGCGCTGATATTTTTTCGAGTTGGCCTGCTGCAATTACATGGGTGATGCCTGCATCTAAAAATACGCCTAAATGGCTCACAGGGCAGTTTGATACCATTGCAGTAAGAGTAACAAACCATCCAACAGTAAAGCGTTTATGCCAAGAGTTTGGTAAGCCATTAGTATCAACCAGTGCAAACTTAACCGGCCAAGAAACGGTAATTAGTATTGAGCAAGCCAAAGCGCAATTTGCAGAACAAGTTGGCTTTTACGTTGACGAGCCGTTAGGTGGTAATACTCAACCAAGCACAATAAAAGACGCCATGACTGGCAAAATATTTAGAGGTTAATATGCAAAGCGAATTATTAGATCAAGTAAAAGCCTACTTTATGGCTTTGCAAGACACTATTTGCCAAGGTTTGGAGGCTGCAGATGGCAGTGCTAAATTTATAGAAGATAACTGGCAGCGAGCAGAAGGTGGTGGTGGTCGTACACGTGTAACCACAAATGGCACTGTAATAGAGCAAGGCGGAGTTAATTACTCACACGTATTTGGCGCTTCAATGCCAGGCTCTGCAACAGCACATAGACCAGAGCTTGCAGGACGCAGCTTTCATGCATGTGGTGTGTCGTTAGTTATTCATCCTAAAAACCCTCATGTACCAACAAGTCATGCCAATGTGCGCTTTTTTATAGCCGAAAAAGAAGGCGAAGAGCCAATATGGTGGTTTGGTGGCGGGTTTGATCTCACTCCTTTTTATC
Organism: Pseudoalteromonas sp. Z9A6; assembly: GCF_011378805.1. NCBI lineage: Bacteria > Pseudomonadati > Pseudomonadota > Gammaproteobacteria > Alteromonadales > Pseudoalteromonadaceae > Pseudoalteromonas > Pseudoalteromonas sp. Z9A6. The sequence goes on along the minus strand of NZ_WTKZ01000025.1, from coordinate 611 downwards.
CAGTATTAGAAGACGTACAACATTGGCATCAAGTTGCTCACGACATTTGTGCGCCTTTTGGCAGCGACATTTATCCAAAATACAAAACCTGGTGCGATGAATATTTTTATCTTAAACACCGCGATGAAACACGTGGCGTGGGTGGACTATTTTTTGATGATTTGAATGAGCTAGGTTTTGAGCAAAGCTTTGCGTTTATGCAATCGGTGGGTAATGGATTTTTAGATGCCTATTTACCTATTATTGAACGTCGCAAAAATGACGAATACACAGAGCAACAACGTGATTTTCAGCTTTATCGTCGCGGGCGCTACGTTGAGTTTAATTTAGTATGGGATAGGGGCACTTTATTTGGATTACAAAGTGGCGGGCGCACTGAGTCTATATTAATGTCTATGCCACCACTTGCACGCTGGGAATATAACTATAAACCAGAGCCAAGTAGCCCAGAAGCTAACCTATATCAGTATTACTTACGCCCGCAAGAGTGGTTAACGAGTCAACCAAGTGAGCTGATAGCCAGAGAGTGGCAATTATAAAAATTAAACAATAATCAAAAAGGCACTAATTAGCTGTCTCTTGATCACAAGTCTGACTCAAGAGATTTTGCT
>NZ_WTKZ01000024.1:0-58128 GCF_011378805.1 Pseudoalteromonas sp. Z9A6 | reverse complement strand
TACCAACGTTTACGTGCGGTTTTACGCGTTCAAACTTTTCTTTTGCCATCTTAAAAAATTCCTAATAAAGAAATTAAAGCCTGACTCACTATTGAGCCAGACAAGCTAAAATTATATAACAGCGCGAGCTGAAATTATTGTATCTGCGACATTTTTAGAGGCTTCAGCGTACTTCACAAACTCCATAGAGTATGAGGCACGGCCCTGTGTTGCAGATCGTAAAGCAGTTGCATAACCAAACATTTCAGAAAGAGGAACTTGCGCATTAATTTGCTTAAGTCCACCTAATGCATCTTCCATGCCTTCGATTATGCCGCGGCGACGGTTTAAGTCGCCAACTACATCACCCATATTTGAATCAGGAGTGAGTACTTCAACCTTCATTACTGGCTCTAAAAGTACAGGGTTAGCTTCAAGCGCCCCGTTTTTCATTGCCAGTGAACCTGCTATTTTAAATGCCATTTCATTCGAATCTACATCATGGAATGAACCATCATATAAAGTCGCTTTAACGCCAAGTAATGGGTAGCCTGCCAGTACACCTTGAGACATTTGCTCTTGGATACCTTTGTCTACCGCAGGAACGAATTCTTTAGGAACTGAACCACCTACGGTTTCGTTAACGAACTCGTAAATTGGTGACTCATCATCCGTAATATCCATCGGTTCAAGTTTAATCCAAACGTGTCCATATTGGCCACGACCACCTGACTGACGTATAAACTTCCCTTCAACCTTAACAGTTGAACGAATAGCTTCTCGGTATGAGACCTGCGGCTTACCAACGTTACATTCAACACTGAATTCACGTTTCATACGGTCGACGATGATATCTAGGTGAAGTTCACCCATGCCAGAGATTATAACCTGGCCTGATTCTTCGTCAGTTTGTACGCGAAAAGAAGGATCTTCAGCAGCTAGTTTACCTAGTGCGATACCCATCTTATCTTGGTCAGCTATAGTGCGGGGCTCAACCGCAATAGAGATTACTGGTTCTGGGAATTCCATACGCTCAAGCGTAATAATAGAATTCGGATCACACAGTGTTTCACCTGTTGTTACGTCTTTAAGACCAATAGCTGCCGCGATGTCGCCTGCGAAAACTTCTTTGATCTCTTCACGAGAGTTTGAATGCATCTGTACGATACGGCCAAGTCGCTCACGCTTACTTTTTACTGGATTATATACCGTGTCACCCTGTTTAACAGTACCAGAGTAAACACGGAAAAAGGTCAAGGTTCCAACGAACGGGTCTGTTGCAATCTTAAATGCGAGTGCAGCAAACGGCGCTTTATCATTAGCTGGACGTTCTTCCTCAGTACCATTCTCTAAGATACCTTGGATTTGTTTCACTTGCTCTGGTGACGGCATATATTCAACAACGCCATCAAGCACAGCTTGAACGCCTTTGTTTTTAAATGCGCTACCACAAGTAACTGGAACAATCTCATTTGCTAATGTTCGTTGGCGTAAAGCATTTTTAATTTCTGCTTCACTTAACTCTTCACCTTCTAAGTATTTATCCATTAGTTCTTCTGTTGCTTCAGCAGCGCTTTCAACTAAATGAGCGCGCCATTCTTCAGCTAATTCCAGAAGTTCTGCCGGTATTGCCTCATAAGAGAAAGTCATACCCTGGTCCGCTTCGTTCCAGTTAATCACTTTCATTTTTATAAGGTCAATAACACCTTTAAAGTCGTCCTCAGCGCCTACAGGCAACTGAATTGGAACAGGCGTTGCTCCAAGACGAGATTTCACCTGGCTGACCACTGCTAAGAAGTCTGCGCCCGTGCGATCCATTTTATTTACGAAGATCATTCTCGGAACTTCGTATTTGTTCGCTTGACGCCAAACTGTCTCAGTTTGCGGCTGTACACCAGATGAAGCACAAAGAACAACTACCGCACCATCTAATACGCGTAAAGAACGCTCTACTTCGATAGTGAAATCTACGTGTCCTGGAGTATCAATAATATTGATACGATGGGCGTCAAATTGAGCGTCCATCCCTTTCCAAAAACACGTTGTTGCAGCAGAAGTGATTGTGATACCACGCTCTTGTTCCTGCTCCATCCAATCCATAGTTGCAGCGCCATCATGTACTTCACCGATCTTATGAGAAAGACCTGTGTAGAACAGAACACGTTCTGTTGTGGTGGTTTTGCCTGCATCTACGTGAGCAACAATACCTATATTACGATAGCGCTCAAGTGGAGTTGTACGTGCCATATGATCCTCTTAAAGGTTAAAGACAGATTACCAACGGTAATGAGCGAATGCTTTATTCGCTTCAGCCATACGGTGAACGTCTTCACGTTTCTTAACCGCAGTGCCTTTATTATCAGAAGCGTCAACGATTTCTTGAGCTAAACGTAAGCCCATAGATTTTTCGCCACGCTTACGTGCAGCGTCTACTAACCAACGCATACCTAATGCGTTACGACGAACTGGACGTACTTCAACTGGTACTTGATAAGTTGAACCACCAACACGGCGAGATTTAACTTCTACCTGTGGGCGGATGTTATCAAGTGCAGTTTCAAAGATTTCTAGGTGCGACTTGCCTGATTTCTCAGCAGCCACGTCTAGCGCACCATAAACAATTTTTTCAGCAGTAGATTTCTTGCCGTCTAACATCACGATGTTAACGAATTTAGCAAGAAGTTCCGATCCGAACTTAGGATCTGGAAGAATTTTACGTTGACCGATTACGCGTCTTCTAGGCATTTTGTATCTCCGGTTTATTCAGGTTTGCTCTTTCGAGTCAATCACCCAAAACAATAATTATAAATATTTAGTGCTTGGCCTTACTAACGGAATACAATTACCCTTTAGGGCGTTTTGCACCGTATTTAGAACGAGCTTGACGACGATCGCTAACGCCTGCACAGTCAAGTGCACCACGAACAGTGTGAAAACGCACACCTGGTAAATCTTTAACACGACCACCACGGATTAGGATTACACTATGCTCTTGAAGGTTATGACCTTCACCGCCAATGTATGAAGTTACTTCGAAACCGTTAGTTAAACGTACACGTGCTACTTTACGTAACGCCGAGTTTGGTTTCTTAGGTGTAGTTGTATATACGCGAGTACATACACCGCGCTTTTGCGGACACGCTTTTAGTGCAGCTGAGTTACTTTTCGTAACCTTGCTACGGCGTGGCTTACGCACTAGCTGGTTAATAGTTGCCATTTAAATAGCTCCTGAAATTAAAATTACTACTGAAAAAAATAAAAAATCCGCCCTTTATTTACGAGCCTGCATTAAGCACACAAGTAAATGGGTGGCGGAATTTTAATGAGCAAAGTTTAACCTGTCAACCTAAACTAATCGTAAGACAGCATATAACTGCCTTACGATCACTTAATCTATTGATTAAGAACAGTTTATTGATTTCCAGACAAATCAGCATTTAGAGCGTCTGTAAGTGCTTGAGTCGCCTCTTCTGCACTTACTGTTTGCTCTTCTACTACTACTTTGCTTTGTTTACGGCGAGCCATACGTTCTTGATGATACGCAAAACCGGTACCGGCTGGGATCAAACGACCCACAATTACGTTTTCTTTAAGACCGCGAAGCTCATCGCTCTTACCATTCACTGCCGCATCTGTAAGAACACGTGTTGTCTCTTGGAAAGACGCTGCAGAGATGAAAGATTCTGTTGCTAGTGATGCTTTTGTGATACCCATTAACTGGATTTCAAACTTAGCTGGTATCTTACCTTGTTTTTCAAGGTCACGGTTTGCGATATTAACGCGCGCCACTTCGATTTGTTCACCGGCTAAGAAGTCAGTATCACCGCCGTGTATAATGGTACATTTACGAATCATCTGACGGATAATTGTTTCAATGTGCTTGTCATTGATCTTAACGCCTTGCAAACGGTAAACCTCTTGCACTTCGTTAACGATGTAGTTAGCAACATGAGTCACACCACGTAGGCGTAAGATGTCATGCGGCGATTCAGGACCATCGGCGATAACTTCACCTTTAGACACTTGCTCACCTTCAAACACGTTAAGTTGACGCCACTTAGGAATCATTTCTTCGTAATGATCACCTTCAGCTGGAGTAATAACTAAACGTTTCTTACCTTTAGTCTCTTTACCGAAGCTAATAGTACCTGTGATCTCAGCTAAGATAGCTGGCTCTTTAGGTTTACGCGCTTCAAATAAGTCGGCTACGCGTGGTAGACCACCCGTGATATCACGAGTTTTCGAACCTTCTTGTGGTATACGTGCTAACACGTCACCAGGGTTTGCTGTAACGCCGTCAATAACTTCAATCGTAGTGAATGAAGGAAGACGTGTTTCTTGCAGACCGCGCTCTTCACTTTCAATGATAAGCTTAGGTTCTTTAGTATTTACTTTAGCAAGATCTTTAACAACTACACGGGTTAAACCTGTTAGTTCATCAGTCTGTGCTTCAGTATTTGAGTCATCGATGTCGCTAAACGATACTTTTGACTTATGCTCAAGAACGATTGGGTGACTATGCGGGTCCCAAGTAGCAACGATGTCGTTACCTTGAACTTCAGCATTGTCTTGCACTGTTAATACCGCACCGTAAGGTACTTTATAACGTTCTTTTTCACGACCATAGCTATCAATGATAGTGATCTCAGTAGAACGTGAGGTAATAACAATCTTACCATCTGTATTTAATACATATTTAGCGTTATGAAGTTTTAATGTACCGTTAGTTTTAACTTGTACATTATTTTCAGCTGACGCTCTTGATGCCGCACCACCGATGTGGAATGTACGCATCGTAAGCTGTGTACCCGGCTCACCGATTGACTGCGCCGCGATAACACCTACTGATTCACCCGCGTTGATGATATGACCACGTGCAAGGTCACGACCATAACACTTAGCACATACACCAAAGTCGTTATCACATGTGATAACAGAACGTACGCGAACTTCATCCACTGAGTGCTCTTCTAAAAGGTCACACAGTTTTTCGTCAAGCATGATATTACGCTCAACAAGTACAGTATTAGTACCTGGAATTACAATATCTTCAGCAACAACACGACCAAGAACACGTTCACGAAGTGCTTCTACAACATCACCACCTTCAATAAGCGGTTTCATTGTTAAGCCATCTTCTGTGCCACAATCATCTTCGTTGATTACCAAATCTTGTGCAACGTCTACTAGACGACGCGTTAGGTAACCCGAGTTAGCTGTTTTAAGTGCAGTATCGGCAAGACCTTTACGCGCACCATGCGTTGAGATGAAGTACTGAAGTACGTTTAGACCTTCACGGAAGTTAGCTGTGATTGGCGTCTCGATGATTGAACCATCTGGACGTGCCATTAGACCACGCATACCCGCCAACTGACGAATCTGTGCAGCACTACCACGAGCACCTGAGTCGGCCATCATAAACACTGAGTTAAATGACGGTTGCTCTACTTCTTCACCTTTAGCATTAATAACTGTGTCTTTTGACAAGTTAGCCATCATCTCACGTGACAAGTTTTCGTTTACACGTGACCAGATATCGATAACTTTATTGTACTTTTCACCAGCCGTTACAAGACCTGATTGGAATTGTTGGTTGATTTCAGTAACTTCAGCTTCAGCTGATTCAATGATCTGTGCTTTAACCGGTGGGATAACTAAGTCATCAATACCGATAGAAACACCTGATTTCATTGCATAATGGAAACCGGTGTACATAACTTGGTCAGCAAAAACAACAGTGTCTTTAAGACCTAGACGACGGTAACATTCATTCAATAAGCTAGAAATCTGCTTTTTACCTAATGCTTGGTTGATTGACTCAAACGGCATACCTTTAGGTAAAATTAAAGATAGAATTGCACGACCAACAGTTGTATCGATTACAGTAACAGTGTCTTCTACTATGCCGTCTTCGTTTTTAACTGATTGGCTAATACGTACTTTCACGATTGCGTGAAGGTCAGCATTGCCACTGCGGTATGCTTTTTCTGCTTCTTTTGGATCTTTAAATATCGCGCCTTCGCCTTTAGCGTTAATGCGGTCACGAGTCATGTAATAAAGACCCAATACAACATCCTGTGAAGGAACGATGATTGGCTCACCATTCGCAGGAGATAGAATGTTGTTTGTTGACATCATCAATGCACGAGCTTCAAGCTGCGCTTCGATTGTTAACGGTACGTGTACCGCCATTTGGTCACCATCGAAATCGGCGTTGTACGCCGCACATACTAATGGATGCAAATGGATCGCTTTACCTTCGATAAGCACAGGCTCAAACGCTTGGATACCCAAACGGTGAAGTGTTGGTGCACGGTTAAGTAATACTGGATGTTCACGAATTACTTCGTCAAGTACATCCCATACTTCCGGAACTTCACGTTCAACCATCTTCTTAGCTGCTTTGATTGTCGTAGCCATGCCGCGACGCTCTAATTTACCATAGATAAATGGTTTGAATAGCTCAAGTGCCATCTTCTTAGGAAGACCACATTGGTGAAGCTTAAGTGTAGGACCTACTGTGATAACAGAACGGCCTGAATAATCTACACGCTTACCAAGTAGATTCTGACGGAAACGACCTTGCTTACCCTTGATCATATCAGCAAGAGATTTAAGAGGACGTTTGTTAGAACCTGTAATTGCACGACCACGACGACCGTTATCAAGTAGCGCATCTACCGCTTCTTGTAACATACGTTTTTCGTTGCGTACAATAATGTCTGGTGCTGCTAAATCTAGTAGACGCTTAAGACGGTTATTACGGTTAATAACACGACGGTAAAGGTCATTTAGATCAGATGTCGCAAAACGACCACCGTCTAATGGTACTAATGGGCGTAGATCTGGTGGCAATACTGGAAGTACTGTCATGATCATCCACTCAGGGTTATTACCTGATTGGTGGAACGATTCCATTAACTTAAGACGTTTAGTGATTTTTTTACGCTTAGTTTCAGAGTTAATTGTTGGTAACTCTTCACGCATCTCAGCAATTAATTGAGCAAGATCAAGTTCACGAAGCAAGTCTAAAACTGCTTCAGCACCCATCTTCGCTTCAAATTCATCACCGTGCTCTTCTAGTGAATCTAAGTATTCTTCTTCACCTAATAGTTGACCACGCTCAAGCGTTGTCATACCAGGCTCAGTTACTACGAATGATTCGAAGTAAAGAACACGTTCAATATCACGAAGCGTCATATCTAGCATTAAGCCAATACGTGACGGTAATGATTTTAAAAACCATATATGTGCAACTGGGCTCGCAAGGTCGATATGACCCATACGATCGCGTCGCACTTTAGTGAGTGTTACTTCAACGCCACACTTTTCACAGATCACACCACGGTGTTTAAGGCGTTTATATTTACCACATAAACACTCATAATCTTTCACTGGGCCGAAAATACGGGCACAGAATAAGCCGTCGCGCTCAGGCTTGAAAGTACGGTAGTTAATAGTCTCAGGTTTCTTTACTTCACCGTATGACCATGAACGAACCATGTCTGGTGAAGCAAGACCAATGCGAATTGCATCGAATTCTTCGGTCTTATTTTGTTGCTTCAGAAACTTAAGTAAGTCTTTCACCTTAGCTCTCCTGTCGGAGTTAATCTTGAGGACGGATAGTCTCGTCCCTACATTCTATTCAGCCGTAACAGATGCTGCAGCGTTAACTGCAGCATCTAATTGGCTTAATTTTCTTCCAACTCGATGTTGATACCCAGTGAGCGGATTTCTTTCAACAATACGTTGAACGATTCTGGCATACCTGGTTCCATTTTATGGTTACCATCAACGATGTTTTTATACATCTTAGTACGACCGTTCACGTCATCCGATTTCACTGTTAGCATTTCTTGTAGAGTGTAAGCAGCACCGTAAGCTTCAAGTGCCCATACTTCCATCTCACCAAAACGCTGGCCACCGAACTGTGCTTTACCACCCAGCGGCTGCTGAGTAACAAGGCTGTAAGAACCAGTAGAACGTGCGTGCATCTTATCGTCAACCAAGTGGTTAAGTTTAAGCATATACATGTAACCAACAGTTACTTGACGTTCAAACTGATCGCCAGTACGGCCATCATAAAGTGTAACCTGACCACTTCGAGGATATCCACCAAGCTCAAGCATGTCTTTGATTTCGCTTTCTTTCGCGCCATCAAATGCAGGAGTAGCTATTGGTAAACCACCTTTTAAGTTTTCAGCTAGACGACGAATTTCGTCATCAGTGAAGCTAGCAATGTCTACAACTTGGCGAGATTCACCAATTTCGTAAGCTTGCTTGATGAATTCACGCAGCTCATGAAGCTCACGTTGTTCTTTCATCATCTCTTCAATACGTTCACCGATACCACGTGCAGCAAGACCCATATGTGTTTCAAGGATCTGACCGATGTTCATACGCGATGGTACACCTAGTGGATTCAATACGATATCTACCGTACGACCTTTGTCATCGTAAGGCATATCTTCTACTGGTACGATAGTCGAGATAACACCTTTGTTACCGTGACGACCCGCCATTTTATCACCCGGTTGGATACGACGTTTAACAGCTAGGTATACTTTAACAATCTTAAGTACGCCTGGTGCTAAATCATCACCTTGGGTAATTTTACGACGTTTGTTTTCAAACTTTTTATCGTATTCAGCTTTAAGCTCATCGTACTGTGCAGCTAGTTGCTCAAGCTCAGCTTGCTTGTCTTCTTCAGCAAGGCTTTGCGTAAGTACTTTTTCAGCATTAAGAGATGCAAGTTTTTCTTCATCAAAACCAGCAGCTATAAGTAGCTTGCGTGCACGGTCTAAAACGCCTGCTTCTAAAATACGGAACTCTTCGTTGAAGTCTTTCTTCGCTTCGCGAAGCTGCATATCTTCAACTTCTAACGCACGTTTATCTTTTTCAACACCATCACGGGTGAAAACTTGCACGTCAATTACAGTACCAGTTACAGAGTTTGGTACACGTAAAGAGCTGTCTTTAACGTCAGACGCTTTTTCGCCGAAGATAGCACGTAGTAGCTTCTCTTCAGGTGTAAGCTGTGTCTCGCCTTTAGGAGTCACTTTACCTACTAGGATATCGCCGCCTTTAACTTCAGCACCAATATATACAACGCCTGATTCATCAAGCTTGCCTAGCGCAGACTCACCCACATTCGGGATATCTGCAGTGATCTCTTCAGGACCTAATTTAGTATCACGGGCAACACACTGTAGTTCTTGAATATGGATAGTCGTTAGACGATCTTCTTCAACTACGCGCTCTGATAACAAGATTGAATCTTCGAAGTTGTAACCGTTCCATGGCATGAATGCCACGCGAAGGTTTTGACCAAGGGCTAAGTCACCTAAGTCAGTCGAAGGACCATCTGCTAACACGTCACCACGAGTAACCGGTTCGCCAACCATACAAGTTGGTTTTTGGTTAATACATGTATTTTGGTTAGAACGTGTGTATTTGGTTAAGTTGTAGATGTCGATGCCCGCTTCACCAGGGATGCGTTCTTCTTCATGTACATTTACAACGATGCGACTTGCGTCAGCATACATTACTTCACCACCACGTTTAGCAACGATAGTTACACCAGAGTCTTTCGCTAGTGTTAACTCAATACCAGTACCTACTAACGGTTTATCCGCTTTCAATGTTGGTACTGCTTGACGTTGCATGTTTGAACCCATCAATGCACGGTTAGCATCATCGTGTTCTAGGAACGGGATAAGTGCTGCCGCTACAGAGATCACCTGTTGTGGTGATACATCCATATACTGCTGGTCCATGCGACCCATAAAGGTAGATTCACCTTTGTGACGACATGGAATAAGTTCATCAACAAACTCATTGGTTTCAGTTAAGTTTGAGTTCGCCTGTGCGATAACAAACTGACCTTCTTCAATGGCTGATAAGTAATCAACTTCATCAGTTACAACACCATCTACCACTTTGCGGTAAGGTGTTTCTAAGAAACCGTAGTCATTTGTACGTGCGTACGTAGACAACGAGTTAATTAGACCGATGTTTGGACCCTCAGGAGTCTCGATTGGACATACGCGACCATAGTGAGTTACGTGAACGTCTCGTACTTCAAAGCCTGCGCGTTCACGAGTTAGACCGCCCGGACCTAATGCAGAGATACGACGTTTATGCGTAACTTCTGATAGTGGGTTATTTTGGTCCATAAACTGTGATAACTGAGACGAGCCGAAGAACTCTTTAACCGCTGCCGAAATAGGCTTAGCGTTAATAAGATCTTGTGGCATTATCGCGTCAAGGTCACCTAAGCTTAAACGCTCACGTACAGCACGTTCAACACGTACTAGACCAACACGGAATTGGTTCTCAGCCATTTCGCCAACACTACGTATACGACGGTTGCCTAAGTGATCGATATCATCAACATCGCCTTGACCGTTACGAATAGCAATTAATACTTTCATAACAGACACGATGTCTTCTTTGCTTAATGTGCCTGGGCCTGTGTCTGTATCGTAACCAACACGGCTATTGAACTTCATACGACCTACAGTAGATAAGTCATAACGCTCTTCAGAGAAGAACAAGTTCTGGAATAAGGCTTCAGCCGCGTCTTTCGTCGGTGGCTCGCCTGGGCGCATCATGCGGTAAATTTCTACTAGTGCTTCTAAACGGCTGCTTGAAGAGTCAATGTTCAATGTATTTGACATGTAAGCACCGCTGTCCACTTCATTGATATATAACGTATCAATTTTAGTGTGACCGGCTTTAACCAATTCAGCCATTAGCTCTAGAGTTAGCTCGTCATTTGCATTTGCAATAACTTCACCAGTTGACTCATCAACATAGTTTTTAGCTACAATACGGCCAATGATGTACTCATGTGGTACTTCTAATTGCTTAATGCCTTTCTTCTCGATGCTCTTGATGTGGCGAGCCGTAACACGACGACCGCTTTCAACAAATACTTCACCGTCTTCGCTCTTGATATCAAAAGCGGCAGTTTCACCACGTAAACGCGAAGGTACAAGTTCCATAAGAACTTTACCATTCGTTACTTCAAACGTAGTGTTATCGAAGAACATATCTAGGATTTCTTCGCTAGAATACTCTAGTGCACGTAGGATGATAGACGCCGGTAATTTACGACGGCGGTCAATACGTACATATAAGTTATCTTTTGCATCAAATTCGAAGTCTAACCATGAACCACGGTAAGGTATAACGCGTGCGTTATATAATACTTTACCCGATGAATGGGTTTTACCGCGGTCGTTATCAAAGAATACACCAGGGCTACGGTGTAGCTGAGAAACGATAACACGCTCTGTACCATTGATTACAAAAGTACCGGTATCTGTCATGAGCGGAATTTCGCCCATGTAAACTTCTTGCTCTTTAATGTCTTTAACTGTGCCTGGTGCTTCTTTGTCCATAACAACAAGACGCAGTTTCACGCGAAGTGGAGCAGAATAAGTCACACCGCGAATTTGACATTCTTTTACATCGAAAACTGGCTCACCAATACGGTAACTTACGTATTGAAGCTCAGAATTTCCCGAGTAGCTTTTAATAGGGAACACAGAACGGAAGGCAGCTTCCAAACCATGATCGCCATCAGCGTCCGGCACTAAGAATTTTTTAAACGATTCTAACTGTGTAGACAGTAAAAAAGGTATATCCAAAACTTGTGGACGTTTACCAAAATCCTTACGGATACGTTTCTTTTCAGAATAAGAGTAAGCCATGGGGTTCCTCAGCTTGCTGATCTTTGACCCGACCTGTTCTTGTAAGAACAGACTTAACTGGCAGCTATGCCAAGATTTTACAACATTTAACTGTTGTTCTAATTAGATCCCACTTTAACACTAGCAAACTATAAAGCGTTGAAAGTAAAGAAAAAATCAGATTTTATTTGAACTAAAAGAGTGCATCACTCTATAGCGCAAAAAGGCCGGTGATTAAATAATCACCAGCCCTTGCCTGATTTCTCAGGCAGCGAACTTAGCAAAAGCTAAATTACTTAACCTCAACTTCAGCACCAGCTTCAGTAAGATCTTTTGCAAGTGCTTCAGCTTCTTCTTTAGATACACCTTCTTTAACAGGTGTAGGAGCAGCTTCAACAAGAGCTTTCGCTTCTTTAAGGCCAAGGCCAGTTGCGCTACGAACAGCTTTGATTGCAGAAACCTTGTTAGCGCCAGCGCCAGTAAGGATTACGTCAAATTCTGTTTTCTCTTCAGCAGCTTCAGCAGCTGGACCAGCTACCATTGCAGCTGCAGCAGTTACGCCGAATTTTTCTTCCATTGCTTCGATAAGAGCAACAACGTCCATTACTGACATTTCAGCAATTGCGTCAAGGATTTGGTCTTTAGATACAGACATTACAAATTTCCTAATAATTAACGGACATTAAGTCCAAATAAATTTTACACCGAAAGTGAGATTAAACAGCTTAAAATTAAGCAGCTTGCTCTTCTTTCTGTACACGTACTGCTTCAATTGTTTTACACAATTTGCCAGCAGACGCTTCTTTCATAGCACTCATTAAGCGTGCAACAGCTTCATCGTATGTAGGTAATGTAGCAAGCATTGCTGCATCAACAACATTTCCTTCAAAAGCGGCCGTTTTAAGCTCGAATTTCTCATTCTTTTTCGCGAAATCTGAAAAGATACGCGCAGCAGCACCTGGGTGCTCTGATGAGAAAGCGATTAAGCTTGGACCAACAAATGAATCAGAAAGACACTCAAAATCTGTTCCTTCAAGAGCACGTTTTGCTAAAGTGTTACGGACAACTTTCATCCAAACACCATTTGCACGAGCTTCTTTACGAAGGGCAGTGATTGCGCCAACTGTTACACCACGAGAATCTGCAACAACTGCAGATAGAGCACCATTGGCTGCTTCGTTGACTTCAGCAACTATTGCTTTTTTGCCTTGAAGATTTAAAGCCATGGGTGTTACTCCTGGTTTAATGGGGGTACCGATTATCGGATTCCCCTGTTCTACTCTTCCCTACCAAACAAGGTAGAGATGCTTTTTACGGCGAGAGCCAGAAGGATTAGGAAAAATCTATCTGGGGTCTACACCGTCTACGTAGGTGAATATTAAGGCCGAAGCCACCTACGGTCTTGGACGGAAGCCCAATTTATCGTTAACCCCGAAGGCTTAACGAAATTATGGACTTCAACCCGAATTCTTTACTTTGCAAATTAATAAATTAATCAACAAAATGGCGCGAAATTATAGTACAAATTTCACGCCATGTAAACACTCAATTAAGCAACAATAGTGCTTAAAGTGTTTTGGTCAACAGAAACACCTGCGCCCATTGTTGTAGAGATAGTTACTTTCTTCAAGTAAACACCTTTAGCTTGAGAAGGTTTAGCCTTCTTAAGCGCAACAATTAGAGCTTCAAGGTTTTGTTGTAACTGCTCTGCAGTGAAATCAACCTTACCAATAGTAGTATGGATGATGCCATTTTTGTCATTACGGTAACGTACTTGACCTGCTTTAGCATTTTTAACTGCTTCTGCAACGTTAGGCGTTACAGTACCAGTTTTAGGGTTTGGCATTAGACCACGTGGGCCTAAGATTTGACCTAGTTGACCAACAACACGCATAGCGTCTGGTGATGCAACAACAACGTCAAAGTTCATCTCGCCTTTTTTAACTAGTTCAGCAAGATCTTCCATACCTACTAATTCAGCACCGGCTTCTTTTGCAGCTTCTGCATTAGCGCCTTGTGTGAATACAGCAACACGAACGTCACGACCAGTACCGTTAGGTAGTACAGTCGCACCACGAACGTTTTGATCAGATTTACGAGCATCGATACCAAGGTTAACGGCAACGTCAACACTTTCTACGAATTTAGCTGTTGCTAACTCTTTTAAAAGAGCAACTGCTTCATTGATTTCGTAATCTTTAGTTACTTCCACTTTTTCGCGGATAGTACGCATACGTTTAGTTAATTTAGCCATTTCTTAGTCCTCTACGTTCAAGCCCATCGCACGCGCAGAACCTGCGATAGTGCGAACCGCTGCGTCCATATCGGCAGCTGTAAGGTCAGTTCGTTTTGTCTCAACAATTTCTTCAAGTTGAGCACGAGTTATTGTGCCTACTTTATCAGTGTTAGGACGGCCTGAGCCTGACTTGATACCAGCAGCTTTCTTAAGTAAGTAAGCAGCAGGTGGCGTTTTCATGTCGAACGTAAATGAACGGTCACCGTAAACAGAGATCACTACAGGAACTGGAGCGCCTTTTTCGATAGACTCTGTACGTGCGTTAAACGCTTTACAGAATTCCATGATGTTTACACCGTGTTGACCTAGTGCAGGACCTACTGGAGGACTAGGATTAGCCATACCAGCGGCAACTTGTAGCTTGATTAGAGCTTCAACTTTTTTAGCCATTATAAATACCTCATTTGGTGGGTCTCAGCCTTGTGCGCGCGAGGACGCGTACTCTAACGGCTTCCCAGTTTAAAAATTGGTTTCGTACTTTTTGCACAGTAAAAAATAAATTTTACCTTAATACAAAAAGGCCGCTGATTATAAGTTAATCAGCGGCCTTTTTCAAGCTTCATGCCAAAATTTAAATAAAAATTAGCGAAGCTTTTTTAATCAATTACTTATCTTGCTCAACTTGACCGAATTCAAGCTCAACTGGCGTAGAACGACCAAAAATAAGTACAGATACTTTTACGCGGCTCTTTTCGTAGTCAACTTCTTCAACTACACCACTGAAATCTGCAAATGGACCATCTGTAACGCGTACAACTTCACCTGGTTCAAATAATGTAGCAGGTTTAGGTGCTTCAGCATTTTCTTGTAGGCGATTAAGAATGCGCTCAGCTTCTTTAGGGCTGATAGGAGCAGGACGATCAGACGTACCACCAATAAAGCCCATAACGCGTTCTGTGCTGTTCACTAAGTGCCAGCTTGCGTCATTCATATCCATTTGTACTAATACGTAACCGGGGAAGAATTTACGCTCAGATTTACGCTTTTGGCCAGCGCGCATCTCAACAACTTCTTCAGTTGGTACTAATATTTCACCAAAGCTCGATTCTAGACCTTCGATTTTAATATGTTCAATTAACGTTTGAGCTACACGCTTTTCGTAACCAGAAAAGGCCTGTACTACATACCAACGTAACTTAATTTCTTTGTTCTCGTTCTCATCCGACATGGGATCAGATCTCCAATCCAGTTAAAAAGCCTACAGCGCGGAATAAAATGCCATCTAATCCCCAAAGGATAAGTGCCATAATCACTGTTGCAACCATTACAATTAATGTCGTGTGGGTAGTTTCTTGGCGCGTTGGCCAAATAACTTTGCGTACTTCAATTCGAGCTTCTTTAGCGAAAGCAAGAAAGTTACGTCCCTTAAATGTTTGCGAGGCAATTGCTAATCCGGCCGCTATTGCAACAACAACGCCAATAGCACGTAGTAATACAGATTGATCTGCATACATGTGATTACCAACAACTGCGCCTGCAAGTAGCGCGATTGCTACTAACCACTTTACTGACTCCATCGCACTTGATGGTGTTTCTACATTCGTGCTCATAATATTATTACCTTAACTACAGACACAACAACCCTACACTACGGCAGGGTTAATCCATTAAAATCTAAACTTAAAAACAGACTTAACTTAAACCGGTTTTTAATCTCAGACTACTCAAATAACAAGTAAAACTGGCAGGGGCGGAGAGATTCGAACTCCCAACCATCGGTTTTGGAGACCGCTGTTCTACCAATTGGAACTACGCCCCTGCAAAGTGGATGCCTATTATACTTACGCAGTTCATTAACACAAGCCTAAAAGATACCCACATTGGAAAATCTAATTAATTAATTACATTATTGTTTAAACTGCTAATAATTTAATCGGTTAGATAAACCTACAATCCAAAGATATTGATTATTTCCCTATGGTTTTATAAACGTCACTTAACAAGCTTGAAGCGCCAAACCTAAATGTATTTGCTTGCAAATAATCATCACCCATTATTGCGCGTGCAAGTGCTAAATAATCACTGGCATCAGCCACTGTTTTAACACCGCCTGCCGCTTTAAAGCCCACACGTTTGTTTGAGTTTTTAATGGCTGTTAGCATAATTTTTGTTGATTCAAGCGTGGCATTTACAGCCACTTTACCCGTACTGGTTTTTACAAAATCAGCACCGCCTTCAATTGCAAGCTCCGTGGCTTGAGTAATAAGCGCGTCGGTTTTTAGCTCGCCGCTTTCTATTATTACTTTAAGTTGCGCGCGCGACCCACACGCTTTTTTACTTTCGCTTACATAACTAAGTACAGTTTGAGCATCGCCTGCTATGAGTTTTTTATAAGGAATAACCAAATCAATTTCGTCTGCGCCGCGCTCTATAGCAATAAGTGTTTCGTTAATTACATCACTCAGTGGAGCATCACCCGTTGGAAAGTTAGTAACTGTTGCGACTTTTACGTGGTTTAGCTCACGCGCTGCGAGTGCTATTTTTGCATCATCAACAAAGTCGCTATAAACACATACAGCGGCAGGCGTGCCCAGCGTCGGGTTTATACTATCAACAAGTGCTTGAATGCTTTTGGTGGTATCGCTGGTGTTTAAGCTTGTTAAATCCATCAGTGCGACTGCTAATGCGGCATCTTTTTGGTGTTGTGTCATTAGAGCTCCGTTGCTTATGTAATACCAATTTTATTAAAAACATGATCATTTTAGCGTATTAAATAACGCACTAACTACGTTAAAAACTATTTATATAGAACAACTATGTATCATAATTTTAGCCTTGTTATTGAGCTATTTTCTCGTCGCTATAATAGATCACTAATTTAATGCAATTGATATAAGTACAAAATTTGATATGCCTCCATATTAACAAATTAAACCAAACTCGCTATAGCTCATAACCAAACACTATAAGCTGGTTATTTTACTTGTAACTCGGCGCAATCCCTTGTTAACTAGCTCTTAGGCCTAAAAAGCCCACCTATTATAACTTTTGGTTATATCAACTTGGTTTTAATTATTTTTTACTTATTGATAGCCGCTATATTCTGCTCATCAGAATAAAGCGTTTTCTTATATTTGAATTTGTTTAGGGGTCTTATTAACGTGCAGTATTTACCTATCTTTACCAAACTCGACAACAAACCAGTATTGGTTGTTGGCGGTGGAGAGGTCGCTTTACGCAAATGTCGCGCGTTTTTAAAAGCGAGAGCAAGCGTTACTTTAGTAGCACCTTGGTTTTGCGACGAACTAAAAGAGCATGCACATAATAATGAAGTAACGCTTATTGATGCTTATTTTGATGAATCGCACCTTGATGGCAAAATGCTTGTTATTGCAGCAACCGACCGCGATGAAGTAAACAACAACGTATTTGAACTTGCCAATGCCCGCAATGTGTTTGTAAACGTGGTTGATGACCAACCTAAATGTACGTTTATATTCCCATCCATTGTAGACCGTGACCCAATTACGATTGCTATATCAAGTGCTGGCACAGCGCCCGTACTTGCACGTCGCTTACGCGAAAAACTCGAAACTCTTATTCCACATCATATTGGCCCACTTGCAACACTTGTCGGTGGCTTTAGAGACAAAGTAAAAAAACGCTTTAAGCATTTTTCAGACCGCCGCCAATTTTGGGAAGGTGTGTTCGACTCATCTGTTGTGAGTAAAGTACAAACCGGCGATACCCAAGCCGCACAGCAGCAACTAGAGCAAATGCTGGATGCGAAAGCAGAACCTGAAGGCGAAGTATACGTAGTAGGTGCAGGCCCTGGCGATCCAGAGCTTTTAACACTTAAAGCACTGCAACTTATGCAACAAGCCGATGTGGTTGTATACGACTTTTTAGTCTCTGACGAAATTATGGAACTAGTGCGCCGTGATGCTGACCTTATTTGTGTAGGTAAACGCTTAGGCGATCATAGTGTTGTTCAAGAAGATACCAACCAAATGCTGGTCGACCTTGCTAAAAAAGGCAAAAAAGTGTGCCGCATTAAAGGTGGTGACCCGTTTATTTATGGCCGTGGTGGCGAAGAAGTACAAGTACTGGCTGCTAACAACGTAAATTATCAAATTGTTCCAGGTATTACAGCCGCTGCAGGTTGTAGTGCTTACGCGGGTATTCCGCTTACGCATCGCGACCATGCACAAGCCATTCAATTTGTAACTGGCCACTGTAAAAAAGACGGTCAAGAACTTGATTGGCAATCGCTGGCAAAAGCAAATCAAACGCTGGCTATTTACATGGGCGTAATTAAATCGCCGCACATACAAGGCGAGCTTTTAAAACATGGCCGCAAAGCCGACACCCCTGTTGCCATTATCGAAAACGGTACACGTAAAAATCAGCGTGTAGTAACAGGCCAATTAGGCGAACTTGCCGACTTAATTGAACGCAACAGCATTATATCGCCTGCACTACTCATTATTGGCGAAGTAGCCGCCCTGCACTCGCAACTAGCGTGGTTTGGGAAAAACGAGCAAACAAGCAGCTTTGCACAGCCGCTAACAGATGTATCAAATACATAACCGAATTTTAAATTTGTAACTTTTAATCATTTTAGTAGGACGACTAACAATGGCTTTAACTCACCTTCAGCAACTTGAAGCTGAAAGTATCAAAATCATGCGCGAAGTCGCCGCTGAGTTTGAGAACCCAGTAATGCTTTACTCTATTGGTAAAGATTCGTCGGTACTTTTGCACTTAGCGCGTAAAGCATTTTACCCTGCAAAAATACCGTTCCCGTTATTACACGTAGACACCAACTGGAAGTTTCGTGAAATGATTGAGTTTCGCGACCGTATAGCTAAAGAATACGGCTTTGACCTACTGGTACACAAAAATCCAGAAGGCATTGAAATGGGCGTAGGCCCGTTTACGCATGGCTCGGGTAAACATACCGACATAATGAAAACCCAAGGCTTAAAACAAGCGCTAGATAAATACGGCTTTGATGCTGCATTTGGTGGCGCACGCCGCGACGAAGAAAAGTCACGCGCAAAAGAGCGTGTTTATTCGTTCCGCGACAAACACCACCGTTGGGACCCTAAAAACCAACGCCCAGAGCTTTGGAATACCTACAACAGCCAAGTTAATCCGGGTGAGAGCATTCGTGTTTTCCCATTATCTAACTGGACTGAGCTTGATATTTGGCAATACATTTATCAAGAAAACATCGAAATGGTGCCATTGTACCTAGCTAAAGATCGCCCAGTAGTTGAGCGCGACGGTACTTTGATTATGGTTGACGATGAGCGTATGCCTCTTAATGAAGGTGAAGTACCGCAAATGAAATCTGTTCGTTTTCGTACATTAGGCTGCTACCCACTTACCGGTGCAGTTGAATCAACAGCAAGTACTTTAACCGAAATCATCGAAGAAATGCTGCTATCTACGTCATCTGAACGTGAAGGTCGTGTTATTGACCATGATTCAGCCGGCTCAATGGAGAAGAAAAAACGTGAGGGGTATTTTTAATGTCTAGCCAAAATAACGATACATTTAACGAAGTAAAAGAAATAGGCATAGACGCCTACCTAGCACGCCAACAAGACAAAAGCTTATTACGCATGCTTACTTGTGGCAGCGTAGATGACGGTAAATCAACACTGATTGGCCGCCTACTACACGACAGCCACCAAATTTATGAAGATCAGCTAGCTGCCCTTCATAAAGATAACGAAAAAGTAGGTAATGCAGGTGAAGATCTTGACCTTGCATTATTGGTTGATGGCCTACAAGCTGAGCGTGAGCAAGGCATTACCATTGACGTAGCGTACCGTTACTTTTCAACGGCTAAGCGTAAATTTATTATTGCCGACACACCTGGGCACGAGCAATACACGCGCAACATGGTAACCGGTGCATCAACAAGCGATGTCGCCATTATTTTGGTTGATGCGCGTTACGGCGTACAAGTACAAACTAAGCGCCATAGCTTTATTTGTGACTCGCTGGGCATTAAGCAGTTTGTTGTTGCCGTTAATAAAATGGATATCGTTGATTTTGACGAAACCGTGTATGAAAAAATTAAGGCCGATTACCTTAAATTTGCTGAGCAACTTAACGTATCAAACATTAAGTTTGTGCCTATGTCGGCGCTTAAAGGCGACAACGTAGTAACACGCTCTGCACATACACCGTATTACACCGACAAGCCGCTACTAGAATTACTAGAAGATTCGCCAGCAGCCGAAACAGATACAGGCTTTGAAGCGCGCCTACCTGTGCAATATGTAGTGCGTCCTAACTTAAACTTCCGTGGTTTTCAGGGCACACTTACATCGGGCAAGATGCACGTAGGCGATGCTATAAAAGTATTACCGTCGGGTAAAACATCAAGCATTAAAGAAATTGTTACCTTTGATGGCAACCTAGACAGCGCCGAAGCAGGCCAAGCAATTACCGTTACCCTAAATAACGAAATTGATATTAGCCGAGGGGATGTAATCGTACCTGCAAATTCAACGGCCGCTGTAACTAACCAGTTGCAAGCTAAAATTGTGTGGATGCATGAATCGCCATTAGTATTAGGTAAAAGCTATAACCTAAAACTAGGTAGCAAAAACACCTCAGCTATTGTTAAAAAGATTGACTACACAATTGATGTAAACACGCTTGAGCACGGCACTAGCGACTCATTACAGCTAAACGAAATTGCGATTGTAACGCTTGAACTAACCGAAACTATTTTGGCAGACGAGTACCACAGCAATCACGAAACAGGCTCGTTTATTCTAATCGATCGCTTATCAAACCTAACAGTTGCTGCCGGTATGATTGAGCAAGTACTGCAAAGCCAAACAAAGCAAAGTAACTTTAGCGAATTTGAAGTTGAATTTAACAGCTTAGTACGCAAGCACTTCCCGCATTGGCAAGCGCTTGATATTTCTAAGCTATAAGTTAACTTTAGCCTGTTAGGAATTTAAAAGCATGGTAGAACAGCTCGTTTTAACAGGCATTATGCTTACCTTAGTCGGGTGCCTTTTTGGCACCCGTATTAATCCAGCATGGTTATTTGTAAGCGCTATTGGCACCAGCTACTTAGCAGGGCTAATCGATCTTGAAAGTATGTTAGTTAACTACGCTAACCCGTCGCTTATCACTTTAGTACTATTGGTGTTAGTGTCGACCGCAATAGAAAAAACCACCCTAATTCAAAAGTTAGCGCAATCGCTATCTAAAGGTAGTTTAGTAAAATCGGTAACAAAATTGGGGTTATCAACCGCCTTTTTATCGTCGTTCACTAACAATACCGCCGTTGTTGCATCGCTTATTACCGCGATAAAAGACAATCCTAATCACTCCCCTTCAAAGCTATTATTACCGCTGTCGTACACTGCTATTTTGGGCGGCACTATTACGCTTATTGGTACATCAACCAACTTAATCGTCAATGGCTTTGCAGTAGATGCGGGCATGGAACCGCTGGGCTTTTTTGACTTTACCTTAGTCGGTTTAGGCGCGCTAAGCGTAGGCCTAATTACTATTTTAGTAATGCTTAAATACTTACCCGACAACGGTAAAAGCGACCAAGAAGTCGTGCCTTTTTACCTAGAAGGTAAAGTACAAGCAAGCTCAAAATTAATAGGCCAAACCGTAGAAGAAAACGGCCTGCGTGATTTAAAAGACTTATTCCTTGCTGAAATTATTCGCGACGAGAGCCGCATTTGCGCAGTCACTCCACAGCAAATTATTCAAAAAGACGACGTGCTGCTGTTTGTAGGTGACATAAAATCGGTGCCATTACTTACCCGTTTCGACGGTTTAAAAGTAGTGCACGAGAATCACCAAAAAGACATAGAACACTTAGTAGAAGTAGTCGTAAGTCAATCTTCAAAATTTATTGGTAAAACCGTAAAAGAAGCCCGCTTTAGAGAGCAGTTTCATGCTGCTGTTATTGCCATTCGCCGTGGACATGACCGCTTACAAGGCGGCCTTGGGCAAGTGCAATTACAAGCTGGCGACTCACTTATACTCGCACCAGGCAAAAACTTTTACACTTTGCCTAATTTAAAGCGCGAATTTGTGTATATTTCAGGGTTTGACTTACAAGCCCACCTTGCACCTAAGCAATCAAATATTGTGCTACTAAGCTTTGCCGCAGTACTGGGTTTAAGCATTATTGGCATAGTGCCGCTGGTTAAAGGCTTATTAGTATTACTGATTGGCTTAATGCTCAGCGGCACCATAAAACTTAACGAAGTAAAACGCCGTTTTCCTATCGAGTTATTGGTGGTTGTAGGTAGCGCCATTGGCCTTGCTAAATTAATGATAGGCACCGGACTTGCCGGGCAAATATCCGACGCCATGTTTATGGTACTTGGGGATTTTGGCCCGTACGGCGCGTTTATAGCTATATTTTTAATGACCGTATTATTTACCGAGCTTATAACTAACAACGCAGCTGCTGCCTTGTCGTTCCCTGTTGCTTACTCGCTCGCGGTTGGTTTTAATGTAGACCCACTACCGTTTATTATGGCGGTTGCCTTTGGCGCATCAGCCAGCTTTATATCGCCATTTGGGTATCAAACTAACCTAATGGTTTATAGCGCGGGTAACTATCGCTTAAAAGATTACATAGTGATGGGCTTACCCCTTTCTATTATTTATTCAATCACAGTATTAACCCTGATCCCGCTGGTATTTCCGTTTTAATACCTGCGCTTACAGCATAAGAGACTCTCACTATGGATGAAAATATAGTTTGGCATAACTACGCAACGACAAAAGCACAGCGTAGTGAGCAAAAAAAACATAAGCCCGCTATTTTATGGTTTACCGGCTTTTCAGGCTCTGGCAAAAGCACCGTAGCAAACGCACTAGAAGCGGCGCTTAATCAGCAAGGTACGCACACTTACCTGCTCGATGGCGACAACGTACGCCACGGTTTGTGTAAAGATCTAGGCTTTAGCGACGAAGACCGCATTGAAAACATACGCCGCGTAGGCGAAACCGCAAAACTAATGACCGACGCTGGCTTGTTAGTACTTACTGCGTTTATATCGCCTTTTAGAGCAGAACGCGACATGGTGCGTAACTTAGTAGACGAAGGCGAATTTATCGAAGTCTTTATCGATACCCCACTGGATGTATGCGAAAGCCGCGATCCTAAAGGCTTATACAAAAAAGCCCGCGCTGGAGAGATAAAACACTTCACTGGTATCGATTCAAGCTACGAAGTGCCAAACAATCCAGAAATAATTTTAGATACAAGTAAAAACACCCTAGACCAATCGGTTACACAACTGATAACGTATCTAAAACAAAAGCACATAATATAGGTTAACCCCATGAATCAAACCGAACTGCTAGAAGAAACCCTCATCCTTGCCCGCAAAGCAGGCCAAACGATAATGGGAATTTACGAAAAGGATTTTAACGTTGAGTACAAAGCCGATGAAAGCCCCGTAACCGACGCCGATTTAGCAGCTCATAAACTGATTGTGGCAGGGCTTCAACAGCTCACACCTGATATTCCAATACTCAGTGAAGAAAACGCCGACATAAGTTGGGATGTACGCCAAACGTGGAAAAGCTACTGGTTAGTTGATCCAATCGACGGCACTAAAGAATTTATTAAAAAGAACGGTGAATTTACCGTAAACATCGCCCTAATTAAAAACGGCATTCCTATTTTAGCCGTAGTAGATGCACCTGCCCTTGGCGTATCGTACTTAGCTGCCGAAGCCATTGGCGCATTTAAAGATAAAGGCGATGAGCGAATTGAGCTTAAAGTAACAACTAAACCTAACAAAGGGTTAATTCGTGTTGTAGGCAGTCGCTCGCACCCATCACCCGATTTAGCCGAGTTTGTGAAACGCTTTGATGAGGTTGAAATGGTGTCTAAAGGCAGCTCACTAAAACTGTGTTTAGTCGCTGAGGGCAGCGCCGACATTTACCCGCGATTAGGTCCAACTTGCGAATGGGATACAGGCGCCGGCCATGCTATTGCCGAAATAGCCGGTGCTAAAGTCACTAAGCTTGATGGCAGCCCGCTTATTTATAACACCAAAGATGAATACTTAAATCCGTACTTTATTGTAAGTGCGATAGAAGAGTAAGCGCAGTTTTAAGTGGTTAGCTATCGGTTGTTAAAAAGACAAGTGATAGCTTTTACTCCTTGAGTCATCAAGCAGTGTTTAGCAAACGGTGAAAAAGAAACAAGCCTTATTAACTACTTACTAGTTTTTAAGTACATCATACTACCTTTAAATACATCAAATAACTCACAATGAAAATTTTGAAGATTATCAATTAGCTCCTCAATTTCCCTTAGATTACGAGTAAACTCGGGGTTTGATTCTTGCATATCAGGTAATGAATTAATTCGCATTAAGTTTAGCCAAGCTGATGCATCAGAGTCTACTTGAAATAACCAATCGGTAACAATACCGTCAAAATAGAAATCAGCTAGGGCAAGTGCCTCTTGAAGCTCTTCGTACAACTTATCATCGACCACATGATTTATATCAACACTACGCAAAAACCTTTTTACAACTATATAAATATGCAATTTATTTGAGTTACTTTCACGCTTCTCTTTATCAACATTAAGCTTCCACTGCTGGTATGCAATAAAGCCTACTGAGATGGCAATTACAGGGCTTAATAAAGCCGAAAAGATATCAATAACTTGCTTAGCAGTACTTAACGCTTCCAATTTAAATTCCTTTTAAGTTAACCCATTTAGATCTTTTTTAAGTTTTGTAAGTCAAAAAAGAAAGGCCTATCCCTATTTTATCTACAACCCTTAACGATTTTGCTGGGCGATAAAAGCAAGCGAGTGCTGATTGAATAAGTCAGGACGTTCCACATTACAAACATGGCCGCAATGGTGAATAGTTTGCAGTACGCTATTTTTATGGCGCTTTACCATTTCTTTAACAGGGCCAAGGAACATATGATCTTCCTTACCCATAATGTACAGAATGGGAATATCAATGTCTTTTTCTTTGAAGTATTGCATTAAAGGGTTTACGTCCATGGCTAATTTAAACCATTTTATAAACTCTTTTTGGCACAAGCGTTTTGCTTCACGAACAAACAAAAGTCGAGATTCTTTATGGCGCTTTTTAGGCATCATAATAAAAGCAAATAAACGGTACAGCCACATATAAGGCAGGAAGTGTTTAAAAGTATTACCTAAATAAACCAATGTATTACTGCGAGTATTAAAACGAGTAACCGCTCCACCTAGCACCATGCTAGAAACATATTGCGGCGCAATTTCAGCAATATTTCGAATGAGTATTGTGCCCAATGAAATACCAACAAAGTGTGCGCTGGAGATATTGTTATGATCTAACACATCGATAATGTCTCTAGAGAAATTATTAAATGAATAATTATTATCAACAAAGTTTTGTACTAAGTTATTCGATTTACCGTGACCACGAAGATCTAGCAACAACACATTATATTCTTTTTTATAGGCTTTAAGCTGACGAAACCAAATTGCCGAACTACCACCTGCTCCATGGACAAATACAACCCATGTTTTACTGGTTTCGTGCGCAAAAGTAGTATGGAAGAGAATCTCTTTGCTCATTGCAGTTAGTGGCCTATTTACTTCGTTTGGCATATTCAATTGCAGGAAGTATAACGGAGTTTAATAAAAATCTCCTATGAAGTTCAGGTCAATGGCTTCTACTTAACAGCTTTTCGGGGCAGATTTTGATTTTTAAATGAAAACTAATAAAAATGACCAGTCCCTATTTTTACGTTATGAAACCGCCTATCTCGGCTTTGCTGCTGGCGTGACGCTATGGCGTGTTGGGTTTCGCTGCGCTCTAACCAACCTACTTTAAAATTATAATGCGGTGCTGCCGCTTAAGGGTGTTGCCCACTTTTACACCGCTGTTTCGTATTCATGACACTTACCCTTCAATTTGGTCTAATTAATTAGTCTACAAATCCTCTCAAAACATGAAATTTTTAGCTAAAAACTATATTCTTGCGCGCGATTATTATTTAAATAATGGATAAACACACACATGACAACATCTCAAGATGCAACGCTTTCAAATGCATCAACAACAGGTGCACACACACCTTCAAACACACCCACTTCTAAATGGAACCTGCACGATACGCAGTGGACTTTAAGCCTTTTTGGTACCGCCGTTGGTGCGGGTATTTTATTTTTACCTATTAATATTGGCATTGGCGGTTTTTGGCCGTTAATTATTTTGGCATGCTTAGCATTTCCAATGACCTTTTGTGCACACCGTGGATTAGCGCGTTTTGTACTTTCATCAAAAAATAAAGATGCCGATTTTACCGACGTAGTTGAAGAGCACTTTGGTGTGACTGCGGGGCGGTTAATTTCTTTATTATACTTTTTATCTATATTCCCAATTTTGCTTATTTACGGTGTGGGCTTAACTAATACCGTTGATAGCTTTATGGTTAATCAAATGGGGATGGAATCACCTTCTCGCGTGTTGCTTTCGGGTGTATTAGTTGCAGGTATGATTAGCTTAATGATGGGCGGCGAGCGCTTAATGCTGCGTGCCTTTGCTATTTTAGTTTACCCGCTTGTGGGTATATTGTTCTTTTTATCACTTTATTTAATCCCAAGCTGGCAAATGCCAGATATGGCAATGCCTGAAATAGGCAGCTTTGGTAAAACGTTGTGGTTATCGATCCCTATTATTGTGTTTTCGTTTAGCCACGCAGCGGCTATCTCAAGCTTTGTAAACGTGCAACGCGGTCACTACGGTGAACAAGCTACACATAAGTCTGAGGCGGTTTTAAAGCGCACTAGCTTACTACTTATTACCTTTGTACTGTTATTTGTGTTCTCTTGCGTGCTGTCGCTTACAGGCGAGCAAATGGCAGCGGCTAAAGCCGCTAACGTATCGGTTTTATCCTACCTTGCTAATATTACTGATAACTCGTTTATTGCCACACTTGGGCCGCTTGTTGCCTTTATTGCTATTACATCGTCGTTTTTGGGTCACTTTTTAGGGGCACGTGAGAGCTTTACGGGTTTAGTAACTAAGCAAACAAGCTTAAGCGCAAAAGCGGCCGATAAAATTGGTGTGCTAATTATGTTTTTAGCTATTTGGTTTTGCGCTGTTAAAAACCCAAGTATTTTAGACATGATGGATCAGTTATCGGGCCCTATCATCGCAATGATTTTATTCATCATGCCAATGATTGCAGTTTATAAAGTGCCTGCACTTCATAAATACCGCAACCGTTTAAGCACGCTATTTATATTAGCGGTTGGCTCACTTGCTGTATTTGCACTTATTTACAGCATGATTAATTAATACGCTATATATTCAAAAGCCCAGCTAATTTAATTAGCTGGGCTTTTTTAGGCATAAAAAAATGGCGCTCACTGAGCGCCATTTTTAATTTAATTCGTTGCTATTATTCTGTATCTGGCAGGTTACGGCCATAGAATATTTCTTGCATTTCGCGAGTCAGCTTAGAGCGAATTTCGTCTTCTTCTTCGTCCGATAACTCATCAGTAGAAAGGCCGAATAAATAGGTATTTAAGTCGGTTTCTTTTAACATCATTTTGGTGTGGAACAGGTTTTCTTGATACACGTTCACGTCCATCATTTGGTACGCTTCTTTTGTATCTTCTGTCATGAAGTTTTGAATCGAGCTAATAGCATGGTCAATGTAGTGTTTAACACCGTTTATGTCGCGGGTAAAACCACGTACGCGGTAGTCAATTGTTACTACGTCTGACTCAAGGCTATGAATTAAGAAGTTTAACGCTTTAAGTGGCGAAATAATGCCACAGGTAGATACTTCAATATCAGCACGGAATGTACAAATACCATCATCAGGGTGAGCTTCTGGGTATGTGTGTACACAAATGTGGCTTTTATCTAGGTGCGCAACAACTGAATCAGGTAATGGCCCTGGTGCTTCGTCAGCATCGTAATTTTGCTGCTCTTCTACTGGTTCTTCTGAAACCAAAATAGTGACACTTGCGCCTTGCGGTTCATAATCTTGGCGCGCTACATTTAAAATGTTAGCACCAATAATATCAACAACTTCACCTAAAATATCGGTTAGTCTATCTGCACTGTACTGCTCATCGATATATTCAATATATTCTTTACGTTGTTGCTCGGTCTTTGCGTAACAAATATCATAAATACTAAAGCTTAAACTTTTGGTTAAATTGTTAAAGCCATGAAGTTTAAGTTTATCGAAGGGTTTGTTCATAATAAACCAACCTATAATTAGTGGGTTCTGCACCTGCAGAATGAAAAGTTCGCGGATTTTATACGAATTTTCCTCGTGGAAAAAGCGTTATTTTGCTTGATCTTGCACAACTTCGTGGCTATGCGTAATTTCTACTGTTTTATCAAGCATTAATGCAACCGAGCAATACTTTTCAGCAGAGAGTGAAACTGCACGTGCAAGGTGCTTTTCAGACACATTATTGCCTTTAACAACAAAGTGTAAGTTGATTTTGGTAAACACGCGCGGTGCTGTTTCGGCGCGTTCTGCACTGAGTTGCACTTGTACGTCTGAAAAATCTTGTTTAGCTTTTTTTAAAATACTAACCACATCAACTGATGAGCAACAGCCAACTGACATTAAAACCATTTCCATTGGGCTTGGTGCTGCGCTATCGCTGCCGCCATCAAACACAACATTGTGGTTAGAATTAGAACGGCCAATAAACGTATCGCCTTCAACCCATTTTACATTTGCTTGCATTGTTATATCTCAAAAAAATATTTTCTTGATTGTAAGCAACTTAGCCGTAGTTGCAAATGAAAATGCAACGCAGGGCTATAAAATGGCTAAGATTGTTGTGCTAATGCGCTATCAAAGAGGTTTTTCACTAAACCTGCAAATTCATCTATAAAGGCATGCTGTTCAACCGTGACAGGCTGTGAGGTGATGCTGCTGAGGACTTCTTCTAAATCGTAAACTATGCCATCAACTTCACGTACAATTTGACTACGCTGCTCTGTGTTGAGGTCTGTGTGCTGCTCGCAAATAAGCATCACATTTTGTGCAATAACGTCTTCGATTAATTCCATTACTGTTGGAGCGCCTGGTTTTATTTCGCCTGGCTTCTCAAACAATGCTAAATTTTGAGTTAGATACATGATCAAATCATCGTACCCTTGCCTATCTAAAACCATTATGCGAACCACCTAAATATATTTAATTATGCTGATTTAAGCAGAAAGAGTCGATAATTACTAGCCTTGTACGATAGCAATACAAAAAAAGCAGCCGAAGCTGCTTTTATAATAATTAAGTAGTATTACTACTTAATCTATTTTTAAGCCTGGGCTTAGTGTTGCTGGCATCGCTACTTTTTCAAGCTCTACTGAAGCAACTGGGTATGCACAGTAATCAGCTGCGTAATACGCGCTTGCTCTGTGATTGCCCGATGCGCCAATACCACCAAATGGTGCTGCGCTTGATGCGCCAGTAATTGGGCGGTTCCAGTTAACAATACCAGCGCGAATACGACGTAAAAAATGGTCGTAATCTGCTGCACTATCACTTAATAAACCAGCCGATAAACCAAAGGTTGTATCGTTTGCTTTATCAATGGCTTGGTCAAAGTCATCAAAGCGGAATACTTTTAAAAGTGGTCCAAAATGTTCTTCATCTGGGAAATCACTAATATTTGTACACTCAATAATACCTGGTGTTACAAAACCGGTATTGGCTGTGTGCTCAAGCTCTACTAATACTTGAGCGCCAAGTTCAACAAGCTCGTTTTGCGCTTTAACCATGCCTGCAGCTGCAGCTGATGAGATCATAGAGCCCATAAATGGCTGGTCTGCATCATCGTAGTTACCTACTTTAATCGCTTTAGTTGCAGTGATAAGGCGCTCTAAAATTGCATCGCCTTTGCTACCTTTAGGTAAAAACAATTTACGTGCACAGGTACAACGCTGGCCGCTTGAGATAAACGCTGATTGAATAATATCGTGAACAACCGCTTTAGTGTCTTCAACGTCAGTAATAATAAGTGGGTTATTACCACCCATTTCTAGCGCTAAAATTTTACCCGGTTGACCCGCAAACTGTTCATGTAAAATATGACCAGTACGAGAAGAACCCGTAAAGAACAAGCCATCAATCCCTTTGTGAGCAGCAAGGGCTTTACCCGTTTCTACTTCACCTTGAACTAAGTTAATTACACCAGCTGGTAAGCCTGCTTTTTCCCACAGTTTAAGCGTAAGCTCAGCAACCTTAGGAGTAAGCTCAGACGGTTTAAATACCACTGTGTTACCCGCTAAAAGCGCTGGCACAATGTGGCCATTAGGTAAGTGACCCGGAAAGTTATACGGACCAAATACAGCTACAACACCATGTGGTTTATGACGGATCATTGCACGGCCAAGTGGCATTGCGTTTTCTACGTCGCCAGTGCGCTCTAAAAATGCTTTTTCAGAAATGGCAATTTTACCAACCATAGCACCCGCTTCTGTACGCGTTTCCCACAGTGGCTTACCTGTTTCTTGTGCGATAGTAATAGCGAGCTCTTCGCTGTTTTCTTTTAATTGCGCTGCGAATGCTTTAATTATTTCTAAACGCTCAGTAAAGCTTTTATCAGCCCATGCATAAAACGCTTCGCGCGCTGCATTTACTGCGGTGTCTACTTGCGCCGCAGTTGCCGATGAAGCCTGCCAAATAACGTCGTTATTTGCAGGGTTTACTGAATTAAATTCTGTGCCTTGGCCTTGTGACCATTGACCATTTATAAATTGTGCAGGATGAGTCATATACTTTCTCCTAAATTAAATCGTGGTTGCACTAACAATATCGCCAGTTTGCAAATGCAGTGCATCTGCTATTTCTTGCGATAAAATAAGGCTTTTTGCGCGCTCGTCAAATGTCATTGGTGCAACGGTTGCTCTGAAACCTTCAAGCTTTTCGTTAGCTAGTAACACCATGGTGTCGCCAGTCATTTCGCCAATTTCAACGTTAAAGTGATTTGCATTACGAATCGTCGCAATGTTATCTACTTTTGCTTCAACCGTTGGGCCGCCGTCAAAAATATCTACGTAGCCATTAAACGTAAAGCCTTCGCTTTTTAATAACTCGATTGCTGGGCGAGTGTTGTCGTGTACTTTACCTATTACGGCTTGCGCATCTTTACTTAGCAAATTTACGTAAATTGGAT
Source organism: Pseudoalteromonas sp. Z9A6 (assembly GCF_011378805.1). Lineage (NCBI taxonomy): Bacteria > Pseudomonadati > Pseudomonadota > Gammaproteobacteria > Alteromonadales > Pseudoalteromonadaceae > Pseudoalteromonas > Pseudoalteromonas sp. Z9A6. The sequence goes on along the minus strand of NZ_WTKZ01000024.1, from coordinate 27,023 downwards.
ATTTAGGCATTAGCTCAGCAATGAAAACCTTTTGACCAATACCTGTTAGGTAATCGGCTGTTGGAAAATCCATTGAGAAAAAGTGCTCTTCAAGCCACTGCCAAAAAGGGCTGCTGCCGTTTTCGTCAGACACACCGCGCATTTCTGCGATTACTGTTTGCGCAAAACGCTCTTGATGCTGCTTTATAAACATAAAACGCGCTTTTGAAAGTAGCTTACCGTTACAATTTTTACGATAGCCATCTTTTAAAAACAATGTGCAAAGCTCTGTAGCACCTGTGTAGTCGTTACATAGCGTTAAAATATCAACCGCTTTGTAGACGTTTAATGTACGCGAAGAGTGAATCACTTTACTTAAGTGATAATGATAAAATGCATCATCAAGCCCTACCGCAGCTTCAATTGCAGACGTACCTACAACATCACCGGTTTCGCTATCTTCAAGAACAAACAGGTAGCCTTCGTCACCAGGTTGTGACGTTTGTTTAGCAAATGAGCTTACTGAATGGTCGATCTTTTTTTGTAATAGCTCTTCATTTAAAGGCAAAGACGTAAAACCATGCCCAGATTCGTGGGCAATTTTCAGTAATGCTGAATAATCATTTTGCTGGATTGGGCGAAGGATCATCATGAGTCCGCTTGCTCCCTTATAAATAACGGTAAATAGGAATTGCAGGGCAAGCAGTGCTTGCCCTTAATTGGTTGGCTTAGGTCGCTTATGCGTTTACTACGCTTGCTACTGCTTTTTCAAAGCGTGCCATACCTTCGCGAATGTCCGCTTCAGGAATTACTAAAGATGGAGTGAAACGTACTACGTCTGCACCGGCAACTAATGACATAAGGCCTTGCTCAGTACCTGCCACTAAAAACTCTTTTGCACGACCTTTGTATTGCTCGTTCACTACTGCACCAATTAATAGACCTTGGCCACGGATTTCGCTAAATACGTTGTATTTTTCGTTAACCGCGCTAAGTAGTTCATTAAATAATGCGGCTTTTTCTTTTACGCCAGCAAGTACTTCTGGAGTATTTACTGTATCAAATGCAGCTTCTGCAACAGCACACGCAAGCGGGTTACCGCCATAAGTAGAACCATGTGTACCTACTTTAAGGTGGTGTGCAATTTCAGTTGTTGTGATCATAGCGCCAATAGGAAAACCGCCGCCAAGTGCTTTAGCTGAAGTTAAAATATCAGGTACTACGTTTAAGCCTTGGTATGCGTATAAATCGCCAGTACGACCAACACCTGTTTGAACTTCATCAAAAATAAGCAGTGCGTTATGTTTAGTACATAAATCGCGAACGCCTTGAGCAAACTCATCAGTTGGCGAAACAATACCGCCTTCACCTTGTAGAGGTTCCATCATTACGGCACATGTTTTATCGCTGATAAGTGCTTCAAAAGCAGCAAGGTCATTGTAATCGCAATGTACAATGTCGCCAGGCTTAGGACCAAAACCATCTGAATATGCAGCTTGGCCGCCAACAGTTACGGTAAAGAATGTACGACCGTGGAAACCTTTGTTAAACGCGATGATTTGTGATTTTTCTGCGCCAAACTTATCAAGTGCAAAGCGACGCGCTAATTTAAGCGCGGCTTCGTTTGCTTCTGCGCCAGAGTTGGCAAAGTAAACTTTTTCAGCAAATGTCGCATCAACCATTTTTTTAGCTAGGCGAAGTGCCGGCTCATTGGTCATTACGTTAGATAGATGCCAGATTTTTTCGCCTTGCTCTTTTAATGCGCCTACTAATGCAGGGTGGCAATGGCCAAGACAGTTAACTGCAATACCACCAGCAAAGTCGATAAACTCTCGACCTTGTTGATCCCATACGCGAGAGCCTTCGCCTCGAACAGGAATTACGCTTGAAGGTGCGTAGTTAGGAACCATTACGTGATCAAATAATTCGCGATTGACTGTCATTTTATTTCCTCTTAATTGTGAGCAACACAAAACATCAAAATAGGTGTTTGGTTAATATTTGTAACCAACTTTATAGGCAAGATCAGTAACCTGATAATTGCGCAAAATTGCTTTGTGGTTCAATTTTCAGACGCACATTATTTCAGAATTACTTATATCTGTCTCGTTAAAAACTTTCATGTATCCCTTGAAAATAAAGGGCTAAAGATATTATTTCATAGATAGTGAATAACTATTTGCATAGCTATTTATGCTTATTTTTAGGCTATTAACCGCATGAGTACAGAGGCGCACACGCTTTAATCGGCAAATATGTAATATAACAATAAGATGAGAATGAATGGTTAGTCGCAAAAAAATTAACAAAAAATTCAGATTTTTAGTCAATCTGAATAGCTAAATTGGTAAAATTACTCGATTGGAGGGTTTTTAGTTCCGTTTTAGTGAGCTTAAAGTGCGAAAACCAGCTTAGAGCTTCATCAGGTTCAATAAGTTGATGTTCTTTTAAATTAAGATATTGAGAATAGCACCGTGCCTTTAGCATTACTTCTGTTAATGGCAGTAATGTATCGCCCTTATCTACCCCATTTACTAGCTGCTGCATTACCCCTTTAAACGGTAAATATTTAAAAGCCATTTTGTCTATTACCTTAGCGCTTACTTCTATCGATTTATTGCTAAGTAGAGTAGTTAAAAATAGCGGGTCGGGCTGAAGCTCTAATAAAGCGGTGTGTAAATCTTTTTGGTTTTCATTTCGGGCTAGCTGTACTTTACGTTGCCATATTTGCTCAAACGTTTTTAAGTACAAGCGCACTAATGCAATTCGCCCTACATCTAAAAGCATACCAAGGGTAAATGCATGAACGTCATTTACATTATTAATTTGTGCAATTTTTTGCGCTGCAATCGCGTTTGCCATGGCACTGTCACGTAAACGACGTTTTAATAACGAAAATGGTTCGGTGCTATGTGGCATCCAATGACGAGCAGCAAATGTAGGAATAACTAGCTGTAAGTTATCAAGGCCAATATAACGAAGGGCGAGCGATGGCTTATCTACTTTTACAGACGTGTTTTTACTACGTTGATTACGATAGTAAGGTAAATTAACGAGCGTTACTAACTCCCTACCCAACCAGCTTATATCATTAACCAATGGCTCTAAACGCCCTACCGACGCTGACTTTACCGCTAATATATCGAGTATATTGGCAATGCCATCTTCAATACCTATGGTGCTATGAATTACGCCATCTATATTCTCGAGCTGCTTATATATAGCTGTTTCAATTGTTTTGTGCAGTTGCTCACTCGCTTGAGCGCGGTACTTATGATGTGCAGTACTGCTTTGCTGGCGTTTATTCTGTGCGGCCACTTCAACCTGCAGCAAGGTACGCTGCTTCATGGGTTCGCCGTAATCTATATCTAATGTATGAATGAAACCAATTTGCTGATGCGCAAAGCTATGCCCAAGCAATAAGTCATGAGCTCGTTGGCTTAGTATTTTGGCAGTACGCTGCTGGGCTACAAGTTCAGTCATGACATCCATTAATAAAGTATAAAATGCTATGTGTATTATAACATTAGAAGCGAGTTAAAAAGTTATCAAGCAGTTCTAAGCCTTGAGCAGTTAAAATAGCTTCGGGGTGAAACTGCACACCTTCGATAGCAAGTTCATTGTGTAACAACCCCATAATTTCGTCAAACTCGCCTTGCTCAGTTTGAGTCCATGCGGTTACTTCAAGCTCTTTAGGCAGAGTTTGCGCTTTAACCACTAAAGAATGATAACGACATACCGTTAACGGATTAGCTAAGCCTTTAAACACCCCTTTATTAGTATGAACTATGGGTGATGTTTTACCGTGCATTACTTTTTTAGCACGAATTACATCTCCACCTAAAGCTTGTGCGATAGTTTGATGCCCCAAGCAAATCCCTAAAATAGGATATTGCCCTTTTAGTTGCTCAACAACATTTAGTGAAATACCCGCTTCGTTAGGGGTGCATGGCCCTGGCGATAACACGATGTGCTGCGGGTTTAACTGTTTTATTTGTGCAATACTTAGCTCATCATTACGTTTTACTAAAACGTCTTGATCTAAACGCTGAAAATATTGCACTAAGTTGTAAGTAAACGAATCGTAGTTGTCGATCATCAACAGCATTACACAACAGACCTTATAAATTATTGACCACTACTTTACACAAGTGGTACTAAGCGCTGCATTCTACCACTATTAATTAACCAACATAAATTAGCAAAAAGCGTTAAAAATTAACTCTTTTAGCTAAAATGCTTAAAAGCCTTTAGCGGGTATTGGTTTACTTAACTTGAACTCTGGTTAAGAGATTTACTAACGTATTGAATCATGATGATATTTAAATTTATTTTCTCTAGCCAGGGATTCCTTGCACCTTGAGCAATAATATCGAACCCTAAGCTTTTTACGATTAGTTAATACACCTACGTAGGCTGTATACCCCAACAATAAATTATTGACCTCTAAAGTACGTGCATTTATTGATCGCACTACTAAATACTTTGGTGAAATGCCTTACTGAGCAAAATAAACAGATTGTTTGCGCTACATCAAATTAGTGGCTCAATGGTTGAATTATATCTATGTAAGCCCCAGTGTATTATATGAAAGGCAGTAATTCACTTATACAACTCACTTACTTGTGAGCTCATTTATATCCTACTAAGGAGCGAATATGTTAGGCGAAGACCACTCATTAACAAATGACTTTCCAGAGTACTTAAAGACCATTGCCGAGTTAAATGAAAGCGATACTGAATTTGCAAAAAAAGCAGATAAGTACGACAAGCTAGATAAAGAGATTAGAGTGTTAGAGCTCAAAGATGCGCCCATAAGCGATCAACAAATGCATCTATTAAAACACGAACGTACAGAACTAAAAGATTGGCTATACGAACGCTTGCAGCAAGAGTAGTAATGCCACTAAAAAGAGCTCACTGATGAGGTGAGCTCTTTAGATCAACAATGGGTATTTTCTCTAAAACTTTACAAAGCCACCCACAGGTTTCATAAATACACTGCTTGGACCTGCAAAGGCTTGTGCAAACTCTTCTGATAATTGAGTAAATACCGTTACTTTATCCATATCAACTACGCTTAAAAATAGTGGGCCACTTTCGCCCCAACCAGCAAGATGCGCTTTAGCAGCATCTTCATCTTGGTAACGCTCGTAAATATGTACATTGCGCTTGTCTTCACTTACTGTCCGCTCATACATTAAAGTGCCCGCTTCACTTTTAGCCAAAGTAACTAATCGTGCCATTACCAGTAAAAACTCATCGTATTTACCTTCTTTAATTTGGCCTTGTACTGTCCAGGTAACATGATTTTTCATTATGCTTTACCTAATTTAAGCTGTGCTAAAATACTGTCTAACGTATCTACTAGTTGTTGATTTTTAGCATTATTAAGTGCATCAACATGAGGAGGCGCGAAGTGTCCTGTATCGTTATCAAAATACAGGCCTGCGGCATCTTTAAATTCATCACTAAGCGCTGCGCGACAAAAAATATCTGCGCCAATTTTTAAATCCCCACCATCTATACCGTAAGCGTCTTTTACCATTTTGCTTCCCAGTAACGATTTAGGGTTTACCGATACAACTAATGGCCCAGTATCTTTAAGCTCAAGCCCTAAATGACGCGACCACATAGTAATAGCCAATTTACTTTGTGCATAAGCCGCACTATCAGAAAGTTCAGTGTTAACCATAAGTGCATTTAAGTTAACGCTTGATTGCGCAGCTGATGACACATTAACCACTCGCGAATCATGACCAAGAACAGGTAATAATAGTTTTGTAAGAAGATATGGCGCAATCGTGTTTACAACAAAGCGAGCATCAAGGCCGTCAATTGTTGTAGCATCAACTAATTGATAAACGCCTGCGTTATTAATAAGTACGTCAAGCTGGTTATTATTTTCGGCCAAATCGGCTAATACATTTTTTGCCAAAGTTTGAACTTGGCTCATATCGCTTAAATCAGCAATATAAGTATGTGTACTTGCATTTGGGTATTGCTCGGTTAAAGCTACTTGTAGCGCATTGAGCTTTGCTTGGCTGCGGCCATGTAATAATACGGTGTGACCTTGTGCTAATAATATCTTTGCAGTTTCTAGCCCAATGCCATCGGTTGCGCCGGTAAGTAAAATTGTTTTGTTCATGTTGATCTCTCCTTACTTTATTTTCGCTATATTAGCACCCCGACTTACTGCTGATAATTAGGCCAATAGTTGAATCAGTTTATAGAATTAATTGATAAAGCTAAGCCTAAGTTAGTTAATATAAAAGCATTCCTTTAAGAGGAAGATGAGTGTTTAAGCTGAATGTTTTTTATGCTTTTATTTGAATTACTCAGCAATCATAACTATTGTTTTTAAATCACCTTAATAGTAGTATTTATCATATAAATACACTTTTCGAGAAATAACATGAAAGTTTTAGTTACTGGCGGCATGGGTTACATAGGTAGCCACACATGTATTGCATTGCATGAAGCAGGTGTTACGCCTGTTATTTATGATAACTTGTCTAATACAAGTGCGCGGGTACTTGACCAACTCGAAAAGATTACGGGTACTCGGTTTGAGTTTATTTTGGGCGACATACAAGACGATCAACAGTTTAAGCTCGCTCTAAAACACACTAAAGCCGAAGCTGTTTTTCACTTTGCGGCTTTAAAAGCCGTTGGCGAATCTACCGAGCAACCGCTGCGTTATTATCAAAATAACGTGTCGGGCACATTAAGCATGCTACAAAACATGCAAGATGAAGGCGTTAACCATATTATATTTAGCTCATCGGCTACAGTATACGGCGAGCCAGACTACCTCCCTATTGACGAAAAGCACCCTATACGCGCAACGAACCCTTATGGTTGGACTAAAGTCATGGTTGAACAAGCCATGCAAGACGTATGTAATGCCAACAGTCAATTTATGGGTATTGCGCTTCGTTACTTTAACCCTGTAGGTGCACACCCAAGTGGTTTATTAGGTGAAAGCCCTAATGGTATTCCTAATAACTTAATGCCCTTTATTGCTCAAACTGCAGTAGGTAAACGTGACGTGGTCAATATTTTTGGTGACGACTACGACACCGAAGATGGCACAGGCGTGCGCGACTATATTCATGTTTTAGATTTAGCGAAAGGTCATGTTGCGGCATTTATGCAGCATAAAACAGATACCGCCTTTCATGCTTACAACCTAGGCACAGGGCAAGGTTATTCTGTGCTTGATATGATCAAAGCATTTAGCGCATCAGCCAATAAAGATATTCCGTATAAGATTGCACCGCGCCGAGCAGGTGATATTGCCTGTAACTACGCCGATGCCACAAAAGCGCAAAACACACTTAACTGGCACGCAGAACTAACACTTAGCGACATGACAAACGACACATGGCGCTGGCAAACTAATTACCCAAGTGGGTTGGAGAGTTAATATGGCTTTATTAGAAAGTACTCACAGACGTAAAAATCCGCTAACGGGTCGTTGGGTATTAGTGTCACCACATCGTAATAACCGTCCATGGTTAGGCGCAACAGAAGCCGTTAATGAAAACGTATTACCAAAACATGATGAAAGCTGCCCACTTTGCCCAAGCAATACCCGTGCAAATGGCGACAGTAACCCTGATTACAAATACACACACGTATTTAGAAATGACTTTGGCGCATTAACACCTAATGCCAGCGAGCAATTACAAAGCTTAGAATCAGACAGCGATTTATTTATTGCCGACGAAGCCAGTGGCGAATGCCGCGTAATTTGTTTTTCTCCAGAGCATAATAAAACACTTCCAGAGCTTGAGCACGATGCATTGCACGAAGTAGTAAAAACCTGGAAACAAAATTACACAGAGCTTGCACAGCAGTACGAATGTGTACAAGTTTTTGAAAATAAAGGCGAGATCATGGGTTGTTCGCAACCTCATCCTCACGGCCAAGTATGGGCTCACTCGCATTTATCAACCGAAATAGAAGCCGAAGATACCCAGCAGCTTGCTTATTATAAAAAGCATGGCACAGCTATGCTTGCCGATTACGCACAAAAAGAGCAAGCGGATCAAACACGTGTTGTATTTGAAAACGAACATTGGCTTGTTGTGGTGCCATTTTGGGCAGCGTGGCCGTTTGAAACAATGCTAGTAACTAAAGATAATATTCAAAACTTTAGCCAGTTAAACGATGCGCAAACAGACGCTTTAGCACAGGCACTTAAAGTATTAACCACTAAGTACGACAACGTATTTAATTGCAGCTTCCCGTATTCTATGGGGTGGCACAATGCACCCGCTAACAGAGGCTCTGATGAGCAACATTGGCGCTTACATGCACATTTTTATCCGCCGCTACTTCGCTCTGCTACTGTTAAAAAACACATGGTAGGCTACGAAATGCTAGGCGAAAGCCAACGCGATTTAAGCGCAGAAACCGCTGCTTCTATTTTAAAAGCAGCCAGTACAACACACTATAAAGATACAGCAGGACACACAGATGAAGCTTAACGAATTCCAACAACAATTTTTGTCACTGTATGGCGCGCCTGCTCAAGGTATTGCAGCAGCACCGGGGCGTGTAAACCTCATTGGCGAATTTACCGACTACAACGACGGTTTTGTTTTACCGTGTTCGTTAGAGTTTCGTACCCAAGTAATGTTTAAAGAGCGCGACGACAATATTATTACTGTGCATTCTTTAAATTACCCAGGCGAAAAAGACAGCTTTAGCGTTGATGAAGAAATCACTGAAGGCCAGTCGCAATGGGGTAATTACATTCGTGCTGTGACTTATGTTCTTAAAAGAGCGGGCTACACACTGCGTGGCGCCGACCTACTTATTGACAGTAACTTACCGCAAGGTAGTGGCTTGTCGTCATCGGCCGCACTAGAAGTTGCTGTAGGCGGTATGTTTAACCATATTGCACAGCTTGGTTTACCGCCAGAGCAAATTGCGCTATTTGGCCAAGAAGCCGAAAACGACTTTATGCATTGCCAATGCGGCATTATGGATCAGCTTATTTCAGCTAAAGGCGAGAACGGTCATGCACTATTAATCGACTGTGAAAACCTCGCAACTAAATCAGTTAAAGTTCCTGATGATTTAAATATTGTTATTGTTAATTCAAACTACCCGCGTAAGTTGGTTGATAGCGAATACAACCAGCGCCGTATTGACTGCGAACTAGCTGCTGTAAAAATGGGTGTAGAAACACTTCGCCAAGCCACCATGGCTGGCCTGCAAGCAGTAAAAGCGACATTAAGCGAAAACGAATATAAACGTGCACACCACGTAATTAGCGAAAACGACCGTGTAATTGCAGCAACTACTGCACTACAAAATAACGATATGGATGCACTTCGCACGCTAATGGCAGCATCGCATCAATCACTTAAACACGACTTTGAAGTAACCGTACCTGCAACCGATGGCTTAGTAGAAATTTGTAAAGAAGCGATGGGCGAGCGTGGCGCAGTTCGTATGACAGGGGGTGGTTTTGGTGGCGCAATTGTATGTTTATGTCGTGATGCGGAAGTACCACTAATTAAAGCAGCGGTAGAAAAGCATTACTTTGAACGCTTTAATTTAAATGCTGATATTTACGTATGTTCAGCGGGTTCAGGATTACAAATTACGTCTTTTTAAATAAACTTAAGGAATAAGCATGGCAAAGGTTAATTGGGGAATTATTGGGTGTGGCAATATAGCTCACACCTTTGCTACAAGCATTGCGCATTGCAGTGATGCACAGCTTACTGGCGCGGCATCAACGAGTATACAGCGCGCTAAAGAATTTGCCACACCGTACAATATTCAAGGCTATGAAAGCTATCAAGCTCTTATGCAATGCCCAAATATAGATGCTATTTATATTGCCAATACCCACGATCAACACTTTAAAACGATAGCCCAATGCTTAAAACACAATAAGCACGTGCTAAGCGAAAAACCAATCACCGTTAATGCTAAGCAGTTGCAAAGTCTCACTGAGCTTGCCAAGCAACAAAACTGCTTTTTAATGGAAGGCGTTTGGATGCGGTTTTTACCAGCCATAGTAAAATTACAACAGCTCCTAAGTGAAGGTGTTATTGGTAATGTGCACAGTGTTAATGCCAACTTTAGTTTACCTGGCAGCTTTGCCGACACTCACCGATTAATGAACCCTGTAACAGCGGGTGGCGCCCTGCTCGATTTAGGTATTTATCCTATTTCGATTGCTGATGTGGTATTTAATAAAGCACCTGAACACATCAACTCCTTTGTACATAAAAGCACAACCGGCGTTGATGAGCGAAGCACTGCTATAGTTGATTACGGTAACGGGCAATTTGCATCTCTTGCCAGCGCACTGCAGCAAAATGGCCCAACAGAAGCATGTATTAATGGTGAGCTTGGCTATATTCGAATACCTCAGTTTGTAGGTGCACAAACGCTAGAGCTACACATAAAAGACCAAGACCCTCAGTACTTTGAATACAACTTTAGTGACGATGAAAACTTTAAGTTTGAAATTGCACATGTAACGCAGTGTATATTACAAAAACAAACCCAAAGCAGCGTGTTGCCCCTCAGTACTAGCTTACGAGTTATGAACATAATGGATACCTTGCGAGCACAGTGGCTGCTGCAATATAGCAATGTCGTCGAGTCGGCTGAACTGACAAATTAAAAAATAAAAATACACAACAAGGACACACAATGACACACACACTCAAGGCGCTTTCAAAAGCCATATTACTTGCAACGTGCAGTTTATCTGCCAGTGTAGCTGTTGCTGAATCTAATAAACCAGAGCAGCTATACCCGCCAATCACTAGCGAAGTACTGCCAGAGCTTGCAGCTAAAGGTAGCTACAATGTAGGTGTGCAAACACTTGATTTAGTTAACCCTGCGCAATTTGACCCCGCTACACAAGGTCAAAAAGATCGTCCTTTAAAAGTAGAGGTGTGGTATCCGGCTGCAAATACAGCAAAAGCGCCACTTAGCAGCTACACAGATGAAACTCGCTCAGGTAAAGAGTTTACTTTGCAAGCCGATGCAATGCGTGATGTCGCCATTAATAATAAAGAGCACTACCCTGTGATAGTGCTTTCGCACGGTTATACCGGTTACCGTACAATTATGTACTACCTTGGCGAGCATTTAGCGTCGCACGGTTACATTGTGGTAGCTATTGACCATACTGACTCAACCAATGCCGATGTTGATTTTGAAAACGCACCGTTTTCTGGCTTTTTTAGCACGCTTATAAATCGCTCACGCGATCAGCAGTTTGTAATTAATTACTTTAATGAGCAAAACAACTTTGCCAGCAAGCAGGTAGATAACAAAAGCGCAGGTGTAATTGGTTACTCAATGGGTGGCTATGGCGCGGTAAATACGATAGGTGGTTGTTACGCTTTTAATGAGCAAACTACGGCTATGTTTACGGGTATGAAAGACCCAGCTCAAATTAAAAAAGTACAGCAATTACTAAACAGCTGCGCTGGTGGACAATACCAAAACCCAAAAATAGACCCTCGTATAAAAGCGATGGTGGCCTTTGCACCATGGGGCGGACAGCACGCTATATTTGATGCCAAAGCAATGGAAAATATTAAAGTACCTTCGCTTTATGTAGCCGGTAACTTAGATGACATTTCAGGCTATGAAGGCATTAAAAGTCTTTATGAACAAACAGGCAGCAAAGATAAGTACATGCTTACTTACAAAAATGCACGCCATAATATAGCACCACACCCAGCCCCTGCTATTGCACAAAGCAGCAGTGAGCTAGATATAGGCCATTACTATGAGCCTTCGTGGTCTATGCGCACACTAAACGAGACCAACAAACACTTTGTACTTGCCATGATGGATTGCCACGTAAAAGGCATAGCCAGCGAGTGTAAATACTTAGATTTACCACAAAACGGCGACCAAGCTGTTGTTGATGGTAAGCCGCCGCCACAGTGGCGCGGGTTTGATAATCGCTTTTCTACCGGTATGGATTGGCAACAAGCTAAACCTCACACCAAGTAATAATAAGCTTTAAGCGGTTGTTTTAATCAATAGCCGCATACGCCCTTAAAATAATGCAAAAATAAAACGCCTTTTATATAAAAGAGTTACCAGCAAATATTGGCGTGTTTATTTTTTAATCTGCTATTTTAAGAAAAAACCATTGCCATTAACTTCGGTTAAAGGCAATCTAGTCATACATAAGATAAGATAAATAACACAAATATCATGTCCAAATACATACTCTCAATTGATCAAGGAACCACAAGCTCTCGGGCCATCTTGTTTACAAAAGATGCAGACGTTTTTGGTACAGCACAACAAGAATTTTCGCAGCATTTTCCACAAAATGGTTGGGTAGAACACGACCCTAACGATATTTGGCAAACAGTGCTTAGCACTAGTCGCGAAGTGTTAACTAAAAACGATGTAAAGCCTGAAGAAATTATTGCCATTGGTATCACCAATCAGCGCGAAACCACTTTGGTGTGGGACAAAAAAACAGGCAAAACAATTTATAACGCTATTGTATGGCAAGACCGTCGCACCAGTGACTATTGCGAAAGCCTAACAACTGATGAGCTTTGCCAAACGATAAGCGATAAAACAGGCTTATTGCTCGACCCTTATTTTTCGGCCACTAAAATTCGTTGGATTTTAGATAACGTTGAAGGCGCACGCGAACAGGCCCTTGCAGGTGAGCTCGCCTTCGGTACGGTTGACACTTACCTACTTTGGCAGCTAACAGGCGGCAAAGAGCACCGCACAGATGCAACCAATGCATCGCGCACCATGTTATTTAATATTCATACCCAGCAGTGGGATCAAGAGCTTTTAGAGTTATTCGATATTCCAGAATCTATGCTGCCAGAAGTAATGGATTCTGCTGACGAGTTTGGTTCAACCAGCGCTGATATTTTTGGCGCGCCAATTCGTGTTTGTGGTATTGCAGGCGATCAACAAGCTGCGCTTGTAGGACACGCATGTTTTGAACAAGGCATGGCTAAAAGTACTTACGGTACTGGCTGTTTTTTAATGCTTAACACTGGCGAAAAAGCACTGACCTCAGAAAACCGCTTATTGACCACTGTTGCCTACAGATTAAACGGCAAGCCAACTTACGCCATTGAAGGCAGTATATTTATGGCTGGCGCAACTATGCAGTGGATTGTTGAAGGCTTAAAGCTACTTAGCCATGCTGGCGAAAGTGAGTCGATGGTTAAAGATGTACCGCTCGATCATGGTGTATTTTTAGTGCCTTCGTTTACGGGTTTAGGCGCTCCTTACTGGGACCCTAATGCGCGTGGCGCTATTTTAGGGCTAACACGCGACTCTGGTATTAGCACTATTGTTGCGGCTGCTTTGCAATCAGTTGGTTACCAGACCAAAGATTTACAAAAAGCGATGGAGCGTGATGGCCTTCGCCCAAGTGTGCTTCGTGTAGATGGCGGTATGGTAAAAAATAATTGGGTTATGACCTTTTTATCAAACATTTTAGGTGCAACAGTTGAGCGACCAACAGTGACCGAAACCACTTCTTTAGGGGTCGCTTATTTAGCGGGCTTGCAAGCAGGTGTGTACGAGTCGACTGAACAGTTATCTAAAATGTGGACATGCGACCGTCGCTTTGAGCCCACCATGAGTGCCGACGAGCGTAACGATCTATACGCAAAATGGCAGCACTGCGTAGCCCAAGTCTGCTTAACGAATAAAAACTGCCCGCAGTAAATACTAAGTGGCTAAGGCTAATACTTTAGCCACTTTGCTTTTTTAACTTAGCTAAATGCTAGATTTAAAAGGCATGCTTTACTGCTTAAAATTGAAAATGGATTGGCGTCAAAATTAACGAATGAAAATCTGGGTTTTCTATTGTCAAATGAAAACAGCAGCTTTATGATGTTTATGTCTTATTTATATTACAAATAAAAAGGTTAGCTCGGTGGAATTAGCAGATAACGAATATGACTTACTAGTCATCGGTGGCGGTGTAAACGGCACTGGAATAGCAGCTGATGCAGCTGGCAGAGGGTTAAAAGTTCTATTGTGCGAACAATCAGACCTTGCCTGTGCAACATCTTCAAACAGTTCTAAGCTGATCCACGGCGGTCTGCGCTACCTTGAGCATTACGAATTTAGATTAGTAAAAGAAGCGCTAGCAGAGCGAGAAGTGCTACTTAAAAACGCACCTCATATTATGTGGCCGCTAACCTTTAGATTGCCGCATCAAAAACACCTGCGCCCTGCGTGGATGATTCGTATTGGCTTGTTTATGTATGACAACCTAGCAAAACGCGAAACACTAGCGGGTTCTCGAAGCATTAAATTTGGTGAAAATAGCGTTTTAGAACCCTCTATTACTAAAGGTTTTGAGTACTCAGATGGCTGGGTTGATGATTCTCGCCTAGTCGTTTTAAACGCCCTAGCAGCGCAACAAAAAGGTGCTGTTATTACCACGCAAACTAAGTGTGTAAATGCTAAACGTGAGCAAGGTAAATGGCAGGTAACGCTTGAGCAGCAAAAGAGCAAAGCTAAATACACCATTTCTGCCAAAGGGATTGTTAATGCTGCGGGTCCTTGGGTTGCTAAATTATTTGACGAAGCTCTAACAGAAAAATCACCACAAAATATTCGCCTTGTAAAAGGTAGCCACATTGTAGTGCCTCGCATTCACGACGAAAAACAAGCTTATATTTTACAAAATAAAGATCAGCGTATTGTGTTTGTTATTCCGTTTGAAGATGACTTCTCACTTATTGGCACAACCGATGTAGAACACAAAGGTGAAGCACAAGACGTTAAAATTAGTGATGAAGAAATTGATTACTTAATTGATATTACTAATACCTACTTTAAACAACCGATTAAACGCGAAGACATAGTACATACCTTTTCTGGTGTACGCCCATTACTTGATGACGAATCAGTTAATGCACAAGCCGTTACTCGCGATTATAAATTAGAGCTTTCGAGTGATGCTAAGCAAACACCTCTACTGAGTGTGTTTGGCGGAAAAATTACAACTTATCGCAAACTTGCCGAAGCTGCGGTTAATAAGCTTGAAGATTTTTATCCGCAAATGAGCAAAGCGTGGACCAAACATAGTCCGCTCCCTGGTGGTGATTTTAGCTCTGTAGAAGCACTTAAATCAGAGCTAAAAGCAAAATACGAATGGCTACCTGAAATAACACTTAAACGCTTTGTACGCACTTATGGTACTCGTGCTAAACATATTTTAGGTAGTGCAACTGGCCTGAGTGATTTAGGCCAAGATTTTGGCCATGGTTTATTTGCAGCAGAAGTAGATTACTTGCTAAATGAAGAGTGGGCAGAAAACGCATACAATATTTTATGGCGCCGCAGTAAATTAGGACTACGTTTTAATGAGGCGCAAGTTGCTGCGCTTAATGATTATATTGAGCATAACCAAGCAGCTAAAAACGCTTAACTATCAAGTAATAATAGCTTCCTGTTAACCCCTTTTTAATTTAACCGTTATAAAGGGGTTTATTTTTTTGACTCTAAATTAAATAAATAATTAAAGCCGCTAAGCGTCGCTGTTTTAATATCAAACTCAACACACTTCACACCTATTTGGTTAAGCGCCGTAGTAAAACACTTATTCAGCTGCTTTGTGCCAATCACCACAACTTGCGTATCACTTAATAATTGCCATTCACTAGCGTGGCGAGCTGCTCGTACATCGCTGCCAATTAATACACCCGACAAATAGGCTTTAGCTTGTACTGGCGTTAACTCCTTTGAAAGCTGGCGGGTACGCACACTAAAAATACCATGTGCCAAGTTACCGCTATCACTACCTAAAGTTAGCTCACAGCCTTGCTCAAATGCTTTAAAGTCAAACTCACCTTCTGCGCAGTCGTTAGGAATTAAAACACTTTGATGACATAACAAATCATATAACTCACCGGTCATGGCTGTTTTAAAGCAAATGATTTCGCCATTGTTTATAAGCACCCATTTGGTATGTGTGCCAGGCAAACAGAGTAATATTTTACCTTGTTGATACTGTGGGTTTTGCTTTAAAAACCCTAAAATTTGCAGCTCTTCGCCGCGCATTACATCAAACAAGCCATTTTGCAGCGTACACTTTGTGCCAGGTAACGCTTTAGTAATATGTCCATCGCAATCAAAGCTAACAGCAGCATTAAGTAACCCTTCGGGATTAATTGGGCATTCTAAATAAGGCGTTTCGTGCCAGCCGATGCTTGAGGTAATTTGTCCTGCAATATATATAGGTAAGCTGCCATATTCTTGCTTCCACACCGCAATGGTGTCGATTAGGGTTTGCTCAAAATTTTGATTTGCCTTAATAACACCAGGGCCATCACGTTGTGCTAATAGTTTAAGTGTTGATTGCGCTCGTACTTCGCACAAATAAGCGCGTAAATGGCTCGTGCCCCAGTCAACAGCAATAAAAAGAGATGAAGTAGCCAAGCTTTAAAGCCTCCCACCGTCAATTTTAATACTTTGCCCGGTGATCATACTGCTTTCATCGGCGGCTAAAAAGAGTGCCAAATTAGCAACATCTTCAGGAGTTACTAATTTTTTAAGTGCCATGGCTTCCATCCACTTAACTTGCTCTTCTTCGGTAAACCAGCTTGCTAGTTGACGGTCGGTAGCCACCCACCCTGGTAAAATAGCGTTAACGCGAATACCAAACTCGCCGTAATCGCGAGCCAATGCCTTAGTCATACCAATTAGCCCTGCTTTTGCGGTTACATAGCCTGCCATTTGTGGCTGGCCCATAATCGCGTTAATAGAGCTAAAATTAATGATACTGCCGGCTCCATCGCCTTTCATAAAAGACATAGCAACTTGAGAGGCAAAAAATGCAGGGTTTAAGTTTATTTGTAAGCACTGATCCCAGTCTTGCACTGTAACGTCTTCGCTCGCTTGGCGGCGGTCGTTCGCTACATTATTAACTAGTACATTAATGGCACCAAAAGCGGCGCATGCATCCACAAGTGATTGCTGAAGTGCATGAGAGTCAGTTACATCAACTTGCCTATACCATAGTTTTGCATTGGGTAAATCACGAATAAGCGATTGCGCTGCCTTATCATCAATATCTATAAATGCTACTTTTGCATTTTGGTTTACAAAGGATTTAACCATTGCTCTACCAATGCCTGATGCACCGCCTGTAATAAAAATAACTTTACCAGAAAGACTATGATATTGAGCTAGGGTGTTCAAATTCAACTCTCCATACAGCGCATTTTCAATTTTAATTAAACCCTTTATAAACTTACATTTACATTATAAAGAGCCAAACTAAGTTGTTATTGCTGTGCTAAAATATTTAACTAATTAAAAGTTTATATCATATCCTTAAGTACATTAATATGATATATGATATATAATAAAGCAATATATCAACTCGGAATCCTGCGCAATGAAAAGCCAACCCCGTCAAAATTTAACACAACAATTAACCCACGATTTGGGTTTTGCTATTGTGCGTGGTGTTTACCCTGTAAGCGAAGGCCTGCCTTCTGAAGCCGATTTATGTATAAAGTATGATGTAAGTCGCAGCGCTACCCGCGAAGCGGTAAAAATGCTCTCTGCTAAAGGATTAATTTCATCGCGTCCTAAGCAAGGTATTCGTGTATTACCTGAAAGTAGCTGGAACATGTTTGATACCGACGTACTACGTTGGATTTTAAGCAGCAAACCATCACTGTCGTTATTAAAAGAGTTTACTCAAGTACGCGTAGCCCTTGAACCACAAGCGGCCGCTCTTGCAGCACTAAATGCAACTGCTGAACAACTCGCTGATATAGATAGTGCCTTAGCCCGTATGGCTGAAGCAGACGAAGGCTTAGACGACCCACTAGAAGCCGACATTGCTTTTCATACCAGCATATTAGTGGCCAGTAACAATCGCTTTTTTGTGCAGTTAACTGAGTTTATTAGTACAGCCCTTAGAGTAAGTATTCGTTATACAAACCACATTAAAGGTGTACCGGGCGCAGATGTTGCTAAGCACGCTGATATTTTAGAGACCATAAAGTCACGCGACCCTGAGCGCGCTAAAAAAGCAGTAGAAACAATTTTAGAAGAAGCACTACAGTTAATTGAATCTAAATTAGTGTAATGTTAGTTCAACATATTATATAAATATTGAGTCCATCGAATTTACTCTTTGCAGTATATTTTATGGACTTTTTTATTGTCTATAAAACTTAAATTACAGGCATTAAAAAATCCGATATCAGTCTCCTGATATCGGATTTTTAATTATTTAAATCAGCTTAATAACTCGGGTTATTAACTAAGATAAAACGCCTTTTTACAGGCTAGAATTACAATCCTAATTTCTTCTCAAGATAGTGGATGTTAGTACCACCATTTTGGAAGTTTTCATCTGCAAGAATTCTCTTATGCAAAGGAGTATTAGTTTTAATTCCGTCAATTACTAGCTCGTTAAGTGCATTGCGCGCGCGGGCAATAGCTACGTCACGATTTTCACCGTAAGTGATTAACTTACCAATCATTGAATCGTAATGTGGTGGAACCGTATAGTCAGCGTAAATATGGCTGTCCCAACGAATACCTAAGCCACCAGCAGGATGGAAACGTGTAATTTTACCCGGTGAAGGGATAAACGTTTCAGGGTCTTCAGCATTAATACGACACTCAATAGCATGACCACGAATAACAACGTCGTCTTGCGTGAATGATAATGGCTGACCCGCAGCAATTTTTAACTGCTCTTTGATTAAATCAATACCAGTAACCATTTCAGTTACAGGGTGTTCAACCTGAATACGTGTATTCATTTCGATGAAGTAAAACTCGCCGTTTTCGTATAAAAACTCAAACGTACCTGCACCGCGGTAACCGATTTCGATACATGCACGTGTACAGCGTTCACCAATAAATTTACGTGTTTCTGCAGTAATACCTGGCGCTGGTGCTTCTTCAACTACTTTTTGGTGACGACGTTGCATAGAACAATCACGTTCACCTAAATGTACTGCATTACCTTGGCCATCTGCTAATACTTGAACTTCGATATGGCGTGGGTTTTCAAGGAATTTCTCCATGTAAACCATGCTATTACCAAAGAACTGCTTAGCTTCTTGCTGTGTTAATGCAATTGAATCAATAAGTTCAGATTCGCTACGAACAACACGCATACCACGACCACCACCGCCACCAGCGGCTTTGATGATTACCGGGTAACCGATTCGTTTAGCGATTTGCATGTTACGTTCTTTATCATCTGATACCGGACCATCAGACCCTGGTACACATGGAACGCCTGCTTTACGCATTGCTGAAATAGCAGAAACTTTATCACCCATAAGGCGAATAGTGTCACCTTTTGGACCAATAAATACAAAACCACTTTGCTCAACTTGGTCGGCAAAATCAGCGTTTTCTGCAAGGAAACCGTAACCTGGATGAATCGCTACAGCGTCAGTTATTTCAGCCGCAGCAATAATGCGCGGGATATCTAAATAACTTTCAGTTGCTGATGGTCTACCAATACAGATGGTTTCATCTGCAAGCAATACATGCTTAAGATCGCGATCCGCCGTTGAATGCACAGCAACCGTTTTGATCCCAAGCTCTTTGCAGGCGCGCAATATACGAAGTGCAATTTCACCTCGGTTTGCAATGACTACTTTATCTAACATTAGAGTTGGCCTTTTAGGTTACGCTATTATTCAATGATGAATAGAGGTTGATCAAATTCTATTGGCTCGCCATTTTCAGCTAAGATAGCTCTTACTGTACCGGCTTTATCTGACTCAATTTGGTTCATCATTTTCATAGCTTCGATAATACAAAGCGTATCGCCAACTTTAACTTGCTGACCAACTTCTACATACGCTGGAGCTTCAGGAGACGCTGCTGCATAGAAAGATCCAACCATTGGTGATTTAACTTGATGGCCAGTAGGTTCTGCTGGAGCTGCTGCTTCAACTGCTACAGGAGCTGCTGCAACTGGAGCTGGGGCTGCTGGCGCCGGTGCATATTGCTGTGGAGCAAATTGCGGGTAACCAGGGCCTGCGCTCATGTTGTTACGGTTAATACGTACTGATTCTTCACCTTCAGTGATTTCTAGCTCAGCAATACCTGATTCTTCTACTAATTCGATAAGCTTCTTTATCTTGCGAATATCCATTACACGACCCGCCTGTTTGTTTGTGTGTTAATTTAAAATTAAATCGAGTTTTTCAACCGGCTCACAGCGGCATTTAATGCTGCGTGGTAACCCATTGCACCTAATCCACATATCACGCCTTGTGCCACATCAGAAAAATACGAATGATGACGAAAGGCTTCACGTGCGTGCACATTACTTAAGTGCACTTCAAAAAACGGAATATCAACACTTAGCAATGCATCACGTAATGCAACGCTTGTATGCGTAAATGCAGCAGGGTTAATTATTATGTAATCAACCGTTTGCCAAGCACTGTGTATTCGATCAATGAGGGCTTGCTCACTATTACTTTGAAAATGTGCTAACTCAACATCTAGACTATCAGCGGCACTGGTTAGTTCGCTCATAATTTCACTTAGCGTTTGAAAACCGTATTTATCCGGTTCACGTTTGCCAAGCATGTTCAAATTTGGACCATTTATAACTAAAAGGTTAAATTTTGCAGCCATAATACGCGATATATCCTATAAGTAATGAGTTAAGCGGTTGCTAAGTAGTTTTTCGCTTTTAAGTAAGCAGAAAAAAGTAATGTAGCAACAAATTCTCACGTTAACCAACTATTATAGTGATTTCGATGTAAATAGCAGCAAAATACTGGTCCAATCTCTGTTTTGGGAACGGATAACTAGGAGGGAGTCGTAAGCCACTTGCTATATCCAAGTGGCTCTATTGCACTATTATTGTGCGCTGGCGCGCACTGTAGCAAGGTGTGTAGCAAAATCTTCTGCGTTTAAAAAGCCGGTTACACGTTGTGTAGTTAGCTCTTTACCTTGGGTGTTAAAAAACAAAATACTAGGTAAACCAAACACGGTGTACTCTTCCATTAACTCAATTGTTTTATTGTCACTGTTTGTTAAATCAACTTGAATTAGCTGATAATGGCTAAATTCACTTTGCACTTTGGCATCTGGAAACGTGTAATGCTCAAACTCTTTACACGCCACACACCAGTCAGCATATAAGTCGACCATAACCATTCGACCTTCATTACTCGCTTGCGCTACGGCTTCTTTTAGCTCAGCTAAATCCGCCACCTTTTTAAACTCATTACTTTGTAAGCTAACTTGCACAGCTTGTACTGGCCAAAAGTAGTTTTTAGTTAACGTAAACCCTGTCATAACTAATAGCGTTGCAGCAAACCATAATGCAGTTTTTAACTTGCTTTGTGTTTGGCTACTTTGCCAGTGATGTAGGTAAAGTGCCGTTGCTAATGCAAGCACACCTGCCATTAATAATATAATGTCGGCGCTTACTAGTCGCTCAAGTAATATAAGCGGCACAACAAGCATTACAAAGCCAAACAAAGTTTTAACTTGCTCCATCCAACCACCTGCTTTAGGCAGCAATTTACCGCCAGATGTACCAAGTAATAAAAGTGGTAACCCCATACCTAAACTAAGCACGTATAGCGTTAAACCACCCACTAAGTAATCACCACTTTGCGCTACAAATAACAGCGCAGCCGACAGTGGCGCAGTAGTACACGGTGATGCAATTAACCCCGACAGTACGCCCATTAAAAATACGCCAACGTAGTTGCCGCCTTTTTGGTTATTACTTACCTGAGTTAGCTTGCTCATCATACTGCTTGGCAGTTTTATTTCGTACCAACCAAACATCGACATAGCCAATAATACAAATAGTAAACTAAAGCTAACTAATACAAATGGATGCTGTAAATACCCCTGCACTTGCCCACCAAGCGCCGCAACAACTAAACCAAGTGCTGCATAGGTAACTGCCATACCTTGTATATATACAAACGACAACGCAAACGCTTTTTTAGTTGAAAGGTTTTGCTGACCCGCAATTAAGCTCGACAAAATAGGAAACATAGGGAATACGCAGGGCGTAAAAGCAAGGCCTACACCAACAACAAAAAATATAAGTAAATTAGTTATTAAGCCCTGACTTGCTAATTGCTCAGTAAAAGTAAGCTCTTTTTCGGTATCATCAGAATTTGTTGTAGGTTCAGTAGCTGGCTCGTTAAGTGCTGCAAATGTACTTTGCGCAGTTGCTGCTTCATCTGTAGTGTTATTTTGGTCTACATTTTTAATCTGTGCGCCACTAATAACACTAAGTGGGATGCTAATTACTTCTGGTGGATAGCAAAGCCCTGCTTTTGCACAGCCTTGGTAACGAACTTTAACCACGGCGCTTTCGGTTACATTACTTAGCTTACTAATAACACTCGCGGAATTAAAAAAAACCTCTGTTTTACCAAAAAATTCATCTTCAATAATTTCGCCACTGCCAGTGTCGCCTACTTGAATGTTTGCACCTTTGGCGATAATTTCTATTTTCTTTTTATATAAATAATAGTCTGGTGCTATATCCCAACCTACAAACAAGGTACTGCCTTGTTGGTCAAAATCAAAAACAAACGCTTGGTCTACAGGTAAAAAAGTCTGTTGCGGAGGCCCAAGTAGATCACCAAGCACATTATTAGTCGCAGCCTTTACGGGTACGGTTAATAATGTAACCAACAATAAAAAGAAAAAACGCATTAATTCAGTACCTCGTCCATCCAATTAAAATACGCCAAATTACCAGTTGAAACTTCTACAACCTGAATCTCCGGCACTTCGTAGCTATGTAGATCTTTTATTGTTAAAAATACATCGTTCATTTTATCTGCTTTTGTTTTTATAAGTAGCTTGGCTTCAGTTGCTTCTGCTACTTCGCCCTCCCACATATAAATAGAGCCCATGTTAGGTAAAATATTTACACAAGCTGCTAGCTTTTTTTCTACCAACGCCCTTGCTAGGCTGCGTGCTTCTGCTTCATCTTTGCAGGTCGTAAAAATCATTTTAAAATGCGTAGTCATTATGAACCTATTCTTATTGGACAGTGTCTAGCTTCATAGTATCTGATAGCCGATACAATGTGTAGACGCTTAAATATCAGTAAAATGACTATACCTATGCCCTAACCTTGAAAAGAGACCTAGTCACCCTCATTTATATTTCATCAACTCTTTTGAGTGTCATTATTTAGAGAGCGCTATGTTTAGATTTTTATTTGTGTTGTTTATCATCATCCCTATTATCGAAATCGCCTTACTGATTCAAGTAAGCGATGTGATTGGCGGATTTGCAACAATTGCACTTGTTGTTATTACCGCGATTTTAGGTGCCAAAATGGTTAAAACACAAGGTATGGGTGCGCTGCAAAACGTACAAGCGCAAATGGCGCAAGGGCAAATGCCAGCCAAAGAATTATTTACCGGAATATGCGTTGTAATTGCAGGGGTATTATTACTTACTCCTGGCATTATGACCGACGTGTTTGGGTTACTATTATTAACGCCTGCAATTCGTAACAAACTGGCCGCAGGCCTTGCTAGCCAAGCAACTGTTAGAATGAGCGCAGGTAGGCAACAAGGGCCATCGCCGTTTGCTGGGCAGCAACATGCTGAACGAGAGCAAGGGCAAATGGAACGACCAACGACTATTGATGGCGAATATGAGCGAAAAGATTAAAAATTTATCATTTTTTCTCTTGGAATTTTACACTCTACCCCCATTAATGAATGCAAATTAGAAAAGCTTTTTTCTGTACTGTTCAGAAACTGTTAGGAGAACTAAAAAACATGAACATTCGTCCTTTACAAGATCGCGTAATCGTTAAACGTCTAGAAGAAGAAACAAAATCTGCTGGCGGTATTGTATTAACTGGCTCTGCAGCTGAAAAATCAACTCGCGGAGAAGTTGTAGCCGTAGGTAATGGTCGCGTTTTAGATAACGGTGATGTGAGAGCGTTAGAAGTTAAAGCCGGTGACACTGTGTTATTTGGCTCATATGTTGAAAAAGTTGAAAAGATCGAAGGTCAAGAGTACCTGATCATGCGTGAAGATAATATTTTAGGCATTGTAGGCTAAACCTACTTTTCGTTTATAAACATTTAAGAATTTAGAGGAATTTAAAACATGGCAGCAAAAGAAGTACTTTTTGCAGGTGACGCACGCGCTAAAATGCTAACTGGCGTAAACATCCTGGCAAACGCAGTAAAAGTTACATTAGGTCCTAAAGGCCGTAACGTTGTACTAGACAAATCATTTGGCTCTCCAGTTATCACTAAAGATGGTGTATCTGTAGCAAAAGAAATCGAACTTGAAGACAAGTTTGAAAACATGGGCGCACAAATGGTTAAAGAAGTTGCATCTAAAGCAAATGATGCAGCCGGCGATGGTACAACTACCGCTACAGTACTTGCACAGTCTATTGTTAATGAAGGCCTTAAAGCTGTTGCAGCAGGCATGAATCCAATGGATCTTAAGCGCGGCATCGACAAAGCAGTTATTGCTGCTGTTGCAGAGCTTAAAGCGTTATCTGTTCCTTGTTCTGATACTAAAGCAATTGCACAAGTAGGTACTATTTCAGCTAACTCTGATCAAGAGATTGGTAATATCATTGCTCAAGCAATGGAAAAAGTAGGCCGCAACAGTGGTGTTATTACTGTAGAAGAAGGTCAATCACTTGAAAACGAACTAGATGTTGTTGAAGGCATGCAGTTTGACCGTGGTTACTTATCTCCTTACTTTATCAACAGCCCAGAAAAAGGCACTGTTGAGCTAGATAACCCATTTATTCTACTTGTAGATAAAAAAATATCTAACATCCGCGAATTATTGCCAACATTAGAAGCGGTTGCTAAAGCAAGTAAACCACTACTAATCATTGCAGAAGACCTTGAAGGCGAAGCACTAGCTACATTAGTAGTTAATAACATGCGCGGTATTGTTAAAGTATCAGCTGTTAAAGCACCTGGCTTTGGCGATCGTCGTAAAGCAATGCTACAAGATATTGCTGTTTTAACTGGCGGTACTGTTATTTCTGAAGAAATCGGCTTAGAGCTTGAAAAAGCAACAGTTGAAGACTTAGGTACAGCTAAACGCGTAATTATCACTAAAGATGATACAACTATCATTGACGGTGCTGGCGAAGAAGCGAGTATTACTGGTCGTGTTTCTCAAATTAAAGCACAAATTGAAGAAGCTACATCTGACTACGATAAAGAAAAACTTCAAGAGCGCATGGCTAAATTAGCTGGCGGTGTTGCAGTAATCAAAGTAGGTGCTGCTACTGAAATCGAAATGAAAGAGAAAAAAGACCGCGTTGAAGATGCATTAAATGCAACTCGTGCAGCGGTTGAAGAAGGCGTAGTACCTGGCGGCGGTGTTGCACTTGTACGTGCTGCTAGCAAGCTAGTTGATTTAGTTGGCGACAACGAAGATCAAAACCACGGTATTAAAGTTGCACTTCGTGCGATGGAAGCACCACTTCGTCAAATCGTAACTAACGCAGGCGACGAAGCATCAGTTGTAATTAACGCAGTTAAAGGCGGCGATGGTAACTACGGTTACAACGCAGCAACTGGCGAATACAACGACATGATTGAAATGGGTATCCTAGATCCTACTAAAGTAACACGCTCTGCGCTACAGTTTGCAGGGTCTATTGCGGGTCTAATGATCACTACTGAAGCAATGGTAGCTGAAATCCCTAAAGACGAATCTGCTGGTGCACCTGATATGGGCGGCATGGGTGGAATGGGCGGCATGATGTAATCATCCCCTAAACACCTAGCTCAAATAAAAACCCAGCTTCGGCTGGGTTTTTAGCTATTGGGCACAAATAAAGTAAAAGCCACAGGTGTGGCTAATTAATAAAATGACTTCGCGTATCCCTTTGCTTCTTAAATGCATGCCAAGCCATACTCAGAGTTAATTTTATTTATTAAAAATTATTAAGGATATTAAGATGAATAAAAAACCTGAACTAATCATCTCATCACTCGATGCAGATAGATTGTATGACTTAATGGAATCATTGCCTGCAGGTAGCTTTACTAATAAAGAAGAATTGGAAGCTGAACTGGCACGAGCGACAATAGTCGAACCTAAAGATATGCCATCGTCAGTTGTAACAATGAACTCAACTGTAAACTTTATTGTTGAGTCTTCTAAAGAAGAATTTACGTTAACCTTAGTGTACCCAAAAAACAGTGACTCTAGCGGCGATAAAATATCGATATTATCCCCCGTTGGTAGCGCATTACTTGGGCTAAACCAAGGCGATGAAATTGAGTGGCCTAAACCGAGTGGCGGCTTAATAAAGGTAAAAATAAAAGAAGTAACCTATCAACCAGAACGTACTGGCGAATTACACAGATAAACATTTTATGCATTTAACGCTAAAACTCGACTTAAAGTAAACCCAGCCTCGGCTGGGTTTTGCTTTTTATTATAAACCAGATTGTTACTGTTTAATTTATACCTATAAATAAGCTACATACTGCGAGCATATACCCTACTTGATCGTTTACTAAATATGATAAAAAGTACATTTATTTAATAGTACGGAGTAAACCAAACATGACTAACGTTCAACAGCATATAAGCGGCATTGCATTAGTTGTTAAGGACTACGACGATGCCATTGAGTTTTATACTCAAAAGCTCAACTTTGAGTTAGTCGAGGATACTGATTTAGGAGATGGTAAACGCTGGGTATTAATTTCACCTCCAAATTCAAACGGGGCTTGTTCAAACAGAGCTAATTCGAGCAGGACTAATCTACTGCTTGCTAAAGCCACAACGCCCAAACAAATTAGCGCTATTGGTAATCAAACGGGTGGTCGCGTGTTTTTATTTTTGCATACTAATGATTTCTGGCGAGATTATAATTTAATGCTTTCTAAAGGTGTTACATTTAACGAAGAGCCTAGAGTAGAACCCTATGGCACCGTAGTGGTTTTTGAAGACCTATATGGTACAAAATGGGATTTACTGCAGCTTAATAATTAGGTAACTATTCACCAAGACAAATTATTTTCTAAGGATCTTTTTTAGCTA
>NZ_WTKZ01000023.1:0-58271 GCF_011378805.1 Pseudoalteromonas sp. Z9A6 | reverse complement strand
GCGGCTAAAGCCGCCTAAACGTTATGCACTTCAGGTTTGAATCCGCGTATTAAAAACTTCCAATAACAATAAGTTAGTGAAGCTGAATTGCACATTAATCAGCACTAATAATTACCTTTAATTTTTAGTGTAGTACTTATTAATTAAAACACTAATTATAAGCAAAAAAACGCCGCTATTAAGCGGCGTTTATTAACTTACTTTGTTCTACTAAAGATTAGTCAGCTTGTGGACGCATATGCGGGAACAAAATAACGTCTTTAATTGTTGATGAATCAGTAAACAACATTACTAAACGGTCAATACCAATACCTTCACCAGCCGTTGGCGGTAAGCCGTACTCTAGTGCGCGTATGTAGTCTTCGTCGTAGTGCATTGCTTCATCATCGCCTGCGTCTTTCTCTTCAACTTGACGAGTAAAGCGCTCAGCTTGATCCTGTGCATCGTTAAGCTCAGAGAAACCATTTGCAAGTTCACGACCGCCAACAAAAAACTCAAAACGGTCGGTAACAAATGGGTTTTCGTCGTTACGGCGTGCAAGTGGTGATACTTCCCACGGGTAACCAGTAATAAACGTAGGTTGAATAAGCATGTGCTCTGCTGTTTCTTCAAATATTTCACAAAGAAACTTACCTGGACCCCAAACACAGTTTTCAGGAATTTTAACGTGCACTTGTTTAGCGTACGCTTTTAACTCTTCAAAGTGGTTTTCTGGGTCGTTAAATACCGCAGCATCAAACTCAGGGTTATATTTTAAGATAGCATCTGCCATGCTTAAACGTGTAAACGGTTGGCCAAAGTCGTATTCAACTGAATCGATAACTTCGCCGTTTTCGTCTTTAGTTGTATTAACTACAATTGCACTACCTAGTACGTTTTCTGCAACAGTACGTAGCATATCTTCGGTGATGTTCATCAGGTCGATGTAATCAGCGTATGCTTGGTAAAATTCAATCATTGTAAACTCTGGGTTGTGACGTGTAGATAACCCTTCGTTACGGAAGTTACGGTTAATTTCAAATACACGATCAAAACCACCTACCACTAAGCGCTTTAAGTAAAGCTCTGGCGCTATACGTAGGTACATGTCGATATCAAGCGCGTTATGGTGAGTTACAAACGGACGCGCAGATGCACCACCTGGTATAACCTGTAGCATAGGTGTTTCTACTTCCATAAAGTCACGGTCTGCTAAAAAGCGACGAATACCTTCAACTACTTGTGAGCGAATGCGGAATGTTTCGCGCGTTGCTTCGTTAGTAATTAAGTCAACATAACGTTGGCGGTACTTTGTTTCTTGATCTGATAAGCCATGGAATTTTTCAGGTAACGGACGAAGTGACTTAGTTAGTAATTGATACTCAGTCATTTCTACGTATAAATCGCCTTTGCCCGATTTATTTAGCGCGCCTTTAACACCTATAATATCGCCAGTGTCTAGCTGACCATATTTTTCTTTAAGGTCTTTTTGAACATCTTTAGATGCATACGCTTGTACGCGACCTTTCATGTCTTGAATTACAAAAAACGGTCCACGCTTTGCTAAAATACGTCCAGCAATAGACACAACTTCTTGTAGTTCAACTAATTCTTCTTTGCTCTTATCACCAAACTGGGCTTGCAAATCAGCCGTGTAATGCTCACGACGGAATTGGTTTGGATGACCGTTGGCTGGGCAATTTTCGCGTATCGCGTCTAACTTGCCGCGACGCTCAGCGATTAACTTGTTTTCGTCTTGGATTTTATCAGTCATTTTTTAGCTCTTTATTAGCTTGGTGGTTATAGGCCAGATTTAAGGCTGGCTTCAATAAATTTATCTAAGTTACCGTCAAGTACCGATTGGGTATTGCGGTTTTCAACGCCTGTACGTAAATCTTTAATACGTGCGTCATCAAGTACGTATGAACGTATTTGGCTACCCCAACCTATATCAGATTTAGCGTCTTCTTGCGTTTGTTTTTCAGCATTTTGCTGCTGTAGCTCAAGCTCAAATAATTTAGCTTTTAACTGCTTCATCGCTTGGGCTTTATTTTTATGCTGTGAACGCTCGTTTTGACACTGCACTACGGTATTTGTTGGTACGTGAGTAATACGAACCGCCGATTCGGTGGTGTTAACGTGCTGACCACCCGCGCCTGATGCACGGTAAACGTCTATACGTAGGTCTGACGGATTAATATCAATTTCAATATTATCGTCAATCTCTGGGTATACAAACGCAGAAGCAAATGAGGTATGACGACGACCACTTGAGTCAAACGGGCTTTTACGCACTAAACGGTGAACGCCTGTTTCTGTACGTAACCAACCGTAAGCGTATTCGCCAACAAAGCGAACTGTTGCGCCTTTAATACCGGCAACATCACCGTCGGTTGCTTCAACTAGCTCAACTTTAAAGCCTTTAGCCTCGCCCCAACGTAAATACATACGAAGTAGAATGTTACACCAGTCTTGTGCTTCAGTGCCGCCAGAACCCGATTGTAAATCAAGGTACGCATCGTTTGAGTCATGAGGACCTGAAAACATACGACGAAACTCTAAACCTTCTAACTGCTCGTTTAGATCGCTAAGTTCGCTTTGTGCTTCATCAAAGGTATCTTGATCTTCGGCTTCTACAGCAAGTTCAAGTAGACCTTCAACGTCGTCAGTACCGGCTACAAGGTTGTCGATTGTTTCAACAACAGCCTCTAATGCTGATTTTTCACGGCCAAGCGCTTGTGCTCGTTCAGGCTCATTCCATACGGCTGAATCTTCAAGTTCGGCGTTAACTTCTTCTAGGCGTTCTTGTTTAAGAGCGTAGTCAAAGGTACCCCCGAAGCAATTCAGTACGTTCGCGAATTTCCTTGATTTGGTTAATCACAGGATTCACTTCAAACATGTACATCACTCCAAAATGGCTAGGTAATTGCGCCCCTTTACATGGGATTTTCGCAACAAATTATCGTCAAATGATAAAAACGCCCGATTTTAACAAAAAACCGCGCGCTTTATTAGCCTTTTATGCATGATTTGTGCATATTTTTTAGTGCACTTTTTCAAGCTCTCTAACTATTAATTGCAGCGTAAATTTACCTCTAAACTCATTTATATCGAGTTGATAGGCTACTTTTACAAACTTCGCTTCTGTGTCGGGCCATTCTTTTACATCAATACCAAAGGCAATGGCGTCAACTAATCGCCCTGATTGATGCTTTAATACAAGTTTTAAGTGCTTTTCGCCGACTATGCGCTGCTGTATTACTTCAAATGTGTGCTCAAACACCGGCTCAGGAAATTGTTGCCCCCAAGGGCCCGATTGCTTTAATAGCTGAGCAAACTCCATCGTAAAGCAGTCGTTTGGCAGCTCACCGTCGGTAAATACAATACAGCGCTTACTTTCTTCACTCAGTTGCGCACTCACTGCAGCATCAAATGCCTTTTTAAAGTCGTTAAAGTGTTGCTCATTAATACTTAAACCAGCGGCCATTGCGTGGCCACCAAATTTATTAATTAAGTGTGGCTCAGCAGTATTAAGCCCTTCGAGTAAGTCGCGCATGTGCAACCCTTCTATAGAGCGGCACGAACCTTTTATTTCACCATTTTCGCCACCAGCAAATATAACGGTTGGTCGGTGGTACTTTTCTTTTAAGCGACCAGCCAAAATACCAATAACACCTTGGTGCCAATCGTCTTGAAACAAGCAGATTGCATCAGGGACGTTATCGTCGCTAAATGCGAGTCTATCAAGCACGGCTTGCGCCTCGGCTTGCATGCCTTGTTCTATTTCGCGCCTTGCAAAGTTTAAGCTATCAAGCTCGCTGGCAATACTACGTGCTTGGTTTATATCGGTGCTAAGTAAGCATGCTATACCCAAACTCATGTCGTCTAATCGCCCTGCTGCATTTAAACGCGGGGCAAGTGAAAAGCCAAAGTCGCTTGCGCTTAAGCGCGCAGCATTGCGGTTAGCCACCTCAATAAGCGCGGTAATGCCTGGGCGTGTTTTACCACTGCGAATACGTGCTAAACCTTGATGTACTAAGGTGCGGTTATTTGCATCAAGTGCGACCACGTCAGCAACCGTACCAAGCGCTACAATGTCGAGCAAGTTAGCTAAATTAGGCGGCGGTTGCTGCTCAAAATAACCTAAGTCTCGCATTACGCTTCTCAGTGCTATTAATAAGTAAAAAGCAACGCCAACGCCAGCAATGGATTTAGACGGAAAATCACATTCATGCCTGTTTGGGTTTACTATTGCATCTGCATTTGGCAGCTGCTCACCTTGTAAGTGGTGATCTGTTACCAGCACTTTTATACCAACCGCTTTTAAAATATCAATACCAGCAATACACGATATGCCGTTATCTACGGTGATCACTAAATCAGGCTTTATTTGTACTATTTGCTCTGCAAGTGCGGGGCTTAAACCATAACCTAAGCTAAACCGGTCAGGAATTAAGTAATCTAAATGCTTAAAGCCAAACATCTCAAGGCCTTGCATTAATGTTGCAGTGCTTGTTGCGCCATCAGCATCAAAATCGCCGACTATTAATATTTGGCTTTGCGTCTTTAATGCCTCAATTAGTAAATCGCTGGCTTTGTCGATATCTTTAAACAATTTAAAGTCGTGAAGCGTAGCTACGCTGTTATTTAGCTCGTCGGCATTAAATACATTGCGGTTAGCATAAATTTGTTTAATTACAGGGTGTAAATTACTCGGTAGATGCGAGTCGTCAACGTTTTCACGCGCAATGATTAGTTTTTTCATGCAGAGTTTTAACTTATTGGGTCGTATTAAAAAGACAAAAAAAGGCCATTAAGGCCTTTTTATTAGCTATAAAACGTATTACGACGCTTTGTTAGCATCTAATGCTGCTTTTAGTGCTGCTGCTGGCTGGTAACCTGGGATCATCGTACCATCTTCTAAAATAATGGCAGGTGTGCCGCTAATACCAAAGCTTTGACCAAGCTGATAATGCTCTGCAACCGGTGCGCTACAGCCTGCAACTACTTTAGTGCTTGTACCCGACTTAGCTTCTGTTAGTGCTTCTTGCTGATCGCGTGCACACCATACGTTCATTAAATCGGCGTAGCCTGAACCTTGTAAGCCACCACGTGGAAACGCAAGGTACTTAACGGTAATACCCGCATCAAGTAAATCGTCTAACTCGCGATGTAATTTACGACAGTAACCACAGCTAATATCGGTAAATACGGTAATACTGTGTTTTTCGTTTGGTGCTTTGTACACAATCATCGAATCTTCGTATTCTTTAATGCCCTCAACACGCACGCCGTTTAATGCTTGCTCTGTTAAGTTGTTACGATTATTTAAATCGATTAACGTACCTTGCATTAAAAATTGACCATCTGGACTTGCGTAAAGCACGCCCTTATTAGTGATCAACTCTTTTAAACCCGCTACTGGGCTTGGGTTAATTTGCTTTACAGTTACACCAAGCTCGGCAAATTTAGTAATAATAGGATCATTAGCATCTGGTGTTACAGCAA
This sequence comes from Pseudoalteromonas sp. Z9A6, assembly GCF_011378805.1. NCBI lineage: Bacteria > Pseudomonadati > Pseudomonadota > Gammaproteobacteria > Alteromonadales > Pseudoalteromonadaceae > Pseudoalteromonas > Pseudoalteromonas sp. Z9A6. Next base: position 52,784 of record NZ_WTKZ01000023.1, on the reverse strand, counting down.
CGCCATTTGCAAATGCACTAATACTTGTGCACAACATGGCACCCGCTAACATTAATTTTTTCATAACTTCTCTCTATCCTAAAAATACTTAATATATTGACCGGCTTAATAATATTTACTTTCAAACTTACGCTCGCGGATGATGCTCTGCGTGTACCGACTTTAACCGTTCATTGGCAACATGGGTATAAATTTGCGTCGTTGATAAATCGCTATGGCCCAACATCATTTGTACCACACGTAAATCTGCCCCATGATTTAATAAGTGCGTAGCAAAAGCATGGCGCATGGTATGGGGCGATAATGGAGACTCAACTGATGCCAAAATAGCATAGTGTTTAATTCTATGCCAAAAGGTTTGTCGCGTCATGCCTACTCCACGCTTAGATGGGAACACAAAATCAGTGGCGTGTTTTATCATTTGTGCACGCCCACCCTTTAAAAATTGCTCCAGCCAATACATGGCTTCTTCACCCAGTGGCACTAAGCGCTCTTTGTTACCCTTGCCTTTTACAAACACCACCGCTTGGCGCAAATTAATTTGCTCCATACGAAGCCCAACAAGCTCACTTACACGCAACCCCGTTGCATAAAGTAGCTCTAGCATGGCTTTGTCGCGCAGCCCCATCGCTTCTTCTGTGTTGGGCGCATTTAACAATGCCTCAACTTCAGCTTCTGAGAGTGTTTTAGGTAACGACTGTCCGGCTTTTGGTTGAGCAATGTTTAGCATGGGCGAATCACTAATTATTTTTTCGCGCACAAAGTACTGATAAAAACGCTTTAGCGCACTAATGCTACGTGCTGTACTGCGTGGTTTTAAACCTAAATCAACTCGATGGGCTAAGTAGCTTTCTATGTCTAGCCCCGTTACCGTCATTAAATTTTCGCCCTTTAAAAATAGGCAAAACTTATCTAAATCACTGCGATAAGCGCTTAATGTATTTTCGCTTACGCCTTGTTCTAAGTACAGGCTATCTAAAAAGGTTTCTAGGTAGTCGCTATTACTGCTCATACTGCTGTTATTTTCAAAAGAATCGTCAGATAGCGTTGTCACATTATGCTCTCATGCTTTGCTAAGGTATCAATTAAAAATACCTTACGGTAAACTTGAGCCTATCATATCAGGCAATTACACAGTGATAAATACGATGCAAATTGGTTTATTTTTTGGTTCTACTACGTGCTACACCGAAATGGCAGCAGAAAAGATTCGCGACATTATTGGTGCCGATATAGTTACCCTGCACAATATTAAAGACGAGCCACTAAAAAATGCAGAGCAGTACGACTTTATCATCTTTGGTATTTCAACATGGGATTTTGGTGAAATACAAGAAGACTGGGAGTCAAAGTGGGACGACATAGCCGACGTAAACCTAAACGGTAAAACCATTGCTTTATTTGGCATGGGCGATCAACAAGGTTACGGGCAGTGGTTTCAAGATGCGCTAGGCATGCTACACGACGAAATAAATACGCAAACATTTACTCAACTTGGTTTTTGGCCAAACGACAGTAGTTACGAGTTTGAAGCTTCAAAAGCATTAACGCCTGATGGTAAACAGTTTGTAGGACTCGCGCTCGACGAAGACAGTCAATACGAGCTAAGCGACGACCGCATTGCAACATGGGTTGAACAGGTAATGACTGAATACGGCGAAACGCTTTAATTAATAAGCTAATAAATAAAAAGAAAAAAGCCCGCAACTAGTTTAGTTGCGGGCTTTTGATTAGCAATATGAGTAATTTATTGAAACGTCATAACATTGGTCGTTTGTGGGTAATATCCATCAGCCATTACAATGTACGGCAATAAATTACTTAACCATTTTTGTTGTACGCTTTGGCTGTAATTTAAGTAAAGCTTACCTTCGTGAATATAAAATGCTTCTGGGTCTATCCCTACAGCATTACCCTCATCAGCCATTGCATAAGCACACCAACCACCGTATTGCGGTGCATAACGCTTTGGGTTTTCTGCAAATGCCGTTTTGTTTTCTTCACTCGAAAAATGCCAGTCGGCACCTAAATAACTAAACGTATATTTGTCATTGCCTTTAATGGCTTTATTTTGGGTAAAATAAGCAACACTGTCGTACCCTTTAATAGCCGTGTTATTAAACCAGCCAGTGTTTACCGCATCATCCGTTGCGTTTGCCCCACCGCTTATTAACAGTGCGCTAAGCATTATTAAAGCAACTATGTACTTAATCATATTTTACCCTTTTATTTACTCAAAATTTTATGCCAATTAAATATGGCAGGCTTAATGAGTAAGAAAGGCAAAGCGCAAAAATGATTTCAGTTAATGCTTAATTATTTAACGTTTAGTAATTAAGTAAGTAGTAAAACTTACTCTACTCTTAGCCAATATTGGTTTCGGTAAAAAAAGCCAATGTAACCGCGCACTTCGAGCTTTTTACCTTCATCTTGCGGGGTTAATTGTAAGGTGTAGGTTTTACCATTTGTTGGGTCGAGTATTTCACCGTCTCCCCAGGTGCCATCATCTTGTGCTTTTACATCAGTGATTATGGTCATTCCTAAAATAGGCTGATTTTTTAGCTCATCATCACACTTACTGCATATATCGTTTTGTTTTGCAGGGTCTAGAATAGTTTCAACTTTACCGCTTAAAGTACCGTTGGTTTGGCTAATACGTACATACGACTTAGCTTGGTTTGTATCCTCGTCAATTGTTTTCCAAAGGCCTACTGGCGTAATAGCAGCAAACACACCTTGGCTTGCAAAAATGGTGGTTGTTAACGTGCTAAGTAATGCTAATTTATTTAACTTTTTCATTGTGTTGCCTTTTAAATTAAGTGGCCAATGGCTAAATCATATCAGGTGATTTATAAACACACTATTAAAGCGCTGTACATAAAATAAAAAACTAAAAGAAAAAACCTAAACTAATAATCATTAGTTTAGGTTTAAGGGGCAGTAGCATAAAAAAAGTTACGTATTACCTCACTTTAAAAACAACATCCCCTATTTTTAGATTTGAATATTCAGGCTCAACTAAAGATAATTCGTTATTATCAATCATGCTTTTAAGGTATCTAATCTCTTCAGGATTTTCGACATTCATATACCTTGAGCGCCACTTACCCATGTCGAATAACCAGAAATATGCGGATATATTTTCATTACTTTCGTCAATCACTATAAAATCGAGTTCATCATCTTTGTTTAAATCCATGCCAATGAAATAGTAAGTATGTTCTTTTAAAGAGTTACGATCGTAAAAATGTTGTTCAGAAAATACTGCCTCTATTAAACCTTGAGGTATTAGCACTTGTGATGGCCAAAATACACTGCGCTCAATAAAATCATCGACTGTGTGTTCAAGCGTTAAAGCAAACTCATTATTTACATACATCCTATCGATGATAGCGTATTGCTCTGGGTGACTCGTTTCAATTTTCTGTTTTAATAACTGCATAGCTAAATAACCTTGGCGACCTAAGCTGTGCTCAAAATAGTAATAGTCAAACTTTTCTATTGTTACTTTATCTGCATCTAAACGCGCTATTTGGCTGTTTGTAGATAAGCTTTGAAAATTTAATAAAGGGGAGTTAACAGCAAGCATACTAACGAGCACCACCCACCCCATCACAATATTTATTTTGCTAAGCGGCTCTAGCCAATTGTCTCGCTTTGTTATAATTCCAACAAGATAACTAAACGAAAAACACGCCAATAAAAACCAAATTAAAATGCCCCAACAACGATTTACTGTTAGCCCATGCTGCTCTACCCGTAAGTAAATTCCATAGGCAGAAATAACACTATAAACTGGAAGTAACGCAACGCTTATAAAAACGAGTCGGTGCAAGAGCATGTGATAAGGGCGAACTGATGAGTCATCTTTATAAACAGTGTTAACAAAAAACAACGTGAGCACCTGCAGCCACATTACTAATAAACTGCCACTTCCGGTCTCCCATAATTTATTGAGTCCGGTAAAAGGAAGTGTTGCTAAAAAACCGAGAGAAATAACTGATAAAACAGGCAATAAAAACTTAATTAAAGTTTGTAGTAAAAAAGCGATATTATCTTCAATGTTCAAAAGCTTTCTAAATATGACACTCGCAAAGGCAAATGCGAGCGTTAAGGTTGGGATCCAAAACCATTCATTTCTTAGTAGCTCAGAGAAAAATTCTATATCTAAAATATCAAATAAAGCCGCACCTAAATTTAGAATTCCCCAAAAAATAAGTACAAACAGCCAGCATTCTCCAAATATTATAAAATTACGCCAAGAGAGCTTAAATAAACGACTGTAACTAACATTTTCTGAGCTACCAAATTGTTGTATGTACATAAGGCCTTTAAAGCCAGCTATTAAACTAGTAAAAATAAAAACTGACATTAAAGTGTTATTACTTACGTACTCTTGAGGCTCTTGCTGAAAGCCAACATACGCCCCCAATAAAGATAACAACAAGGAAAAAGGAAGGATTAAAAGCAACGACGTTTTTATATTATTTTTATTAACGGTCATTAGCATTAATAAAGGAAAGCTCATAGAAAATGTAATAAGTGAGACTAACCATGTAGGGCTTGTTGCTGGCCACACATTATTTTCTATACTGCTATACAAAAGGGTAAGAGCAATAGCCTGTAATACGGCAAGTATAATTATAAAAGATTTTGGTAACTGACTATCCATATCTGTTCTCAACAATAGGTTTTAGTCAGTTTGCGTTATTCGTTCCTATTTTACAATTGCTTTACATTTTCAAATAAAATGCTTTGCACAGGGCTATATAATCAGCGGTGTAGGTATTATCTAAGTTTCTAATACACAGGGTTGATGATTCTAAATCGCTTTTTACGTAGCTAAATGCCATTAAACTGCGGCTAATATCTTTATTAGGCGTGGCTTTTACTTGGCAATGAGCATTTAAATAAAGCCCATTTTGAGTAGCAAGCTCTATAAATAATGCACCTTCAACGCTTGGGAGTATTAAGCTAAAGCGAGAGCGACTATGGCTTAAGCGTTTAAAGGCATTTATTAACTCTTCAAAACTTAAGCCGTCGGTATGGCGTGCGGTATTACGCGCAGCATTATCGCCTTTTAAACTGTGATTAAAATACGGTGGATTAGAGATAACAACATCAAACTTAACTTCGCTACTAAAGCTTTGAATAGTTTGGTGCTTAATACTTATTGTTGGCCACGGACTATTAGCTACATTTTGTAATGCTTGGGTATAGGCGCTTTCGTCAATTTCTACCGCAGTTATATCAAGCTCATTACTGCGCTGCTTACACATTAATGCTAGTAAGCCGGTGCCAGTGCCTATATCAAGTAATGACTTTGCACCGCTTAAATTAGCCCATGCGCCAAGCAAAATGCCATCGGTAGAAACTTTCATTGCACAGTGGTCGTGTTCAACTTTAAATTGTTTAAATACAAAACCAGACATTTTTTCACCTTTTCATTCACCAAGCGCAGCATAGCGCGTATAATCAGGGTAATTGTCCCTTATTTTAGACACTCTATGCAATTTTCTGAATTTGATCTTGATAACAAGCTACTCGATGCCATTAATAAAATGGGCTACGAGACGCCAACCAGCATTCAACAACAAGCTATTCCTGAAGCACTTCAGGGGCGCGATATTTTAGCATCTGCGCCTACTGGTACAGGTAAAACAGCGGCATTTTTAATTCCGGCTATTCAGTACTTACTGGATTTCCCACGTCGTGATCCTGGTTTTGCGCGCGTCCTCGTTATGACCCCGACTCGTGAGTTGGCTTATCAAATTCATGAACAATGTGAACTGCTAGCTAAACGCACACACCTAAAAATTGGTGTAGTAACAGGCGGTATTAACTACGGCACGCATAAAGAAATTTTCGAAAAAAATAATGATATTTTAATCGCCACACCAGGTCGATTAATGGAATACCTAGAAACCGAAAACTTTCATGCTGAACACGTAGAAATGCTTATTATTGATGAAGCAGATCGCATGTTAGACATGGGTTTCAAAAAAGAAATGAGCCGTATTTGTGACGAAGCTAAAAATCGTCGCCAATGTTTCTTATTCTCAGCAACACTCGAAGGTGACAGCGTAGAAAGGTTTGCTGAAAAAACATTAAACGACCCTGCTCTATTAGAAGCTGAATCGTCACGTAAAGAAAAAGCTAAAATTCACCAGTGGGTACATTTAGCCGATGACTATCATCATAAACTAGAGCTTTTAGTAAATACCTTAAATGGTCCAGATGTGACTAAAGCAATTGTGTTTGTTAAAACCCGTGAGCGTTTAGAAACACTGATTGGCGAGCTAACCAATAACGGCGTTAAAGCAGCTTGGTTACGCGGCGAAATGCCACAAGACAAACGTATGAAAGCCATGGAAAACTTCCACAGTGGCAAAACACGTATATTAATTGCGACCGATGTAGCCGCACGTGGTATTGACGTATCTGACATTAGCCACGTTATTAACTTTGATATGCCGCGCACTGCCGACGTATACGTACACCGTATTGGTCGTACTGGCCGTGCTGGTAAAAAAGGGATTGCAATATCATTAGTTGAAGCACACGACATTGGTATTTTGTATAAAGTAGAGCGCTACGTTGAACAAAAACTAAAACGCCGTGTAATTAAAGGTGTTGAGCCACAGCATAAAGAAGCTAAGCCGCCGGCTAAAAAGCGTAAAGATCCAGTAAAAATGAAAGCCAAGAAAAAGGCCAAGGTTAAAAAGAAAAAGTAACCTAACATATTTTTATTCTAAGCCGACTTTTGTCGGCTTTTTTAATGCAAGCCTTACAGGCTCTGGTGTTTGTACCTGTTACATATGTAACCCAAGCATGTAACTCATACTCATTTAAATGTAATTTTTGCCCACCTTAATTCCCACTTAATAAAATCACCTTATATTTCATAGCGTTAATATTGGCACCGAAATTGTAACTACAAAGATAACCTAGCCGATGGAATTTCCATTTTGTGGCTGCACTATTCACCGTAATGTAAGGATTAAGTTATGAACCGCTTCAAGTTAACTATCGCTTTAGTATCATTTTGTTGTTTATTTTTATTAGCTTGCGCTACAAAGGTAAGTGCAGCAACCAATATGGCCGTAGTAAGCAGTGTAGCCACTCAACCTAACCTACAACAAACTATCACCAACACCCTACGAACTAACCCTAACCTGGCGTTAAGTGATATTCGTGTGCAGGTAAAAAATGGTGAAGTAGATTTATACGGTGAAGCACAAACTGGTTTTCAGCGCGCACTAGCTCAAAAGTTTTTAGAAAATATAGATGGGGTTAAAATCATTCGTAACAAAATTAGCGTTATTTAATACGCACCACAAAACCTATTTGTATAACTAATTCATAAGCGCGGCTTGTTACTCCAACACAAGCTGCGCTTTTTTATATTCTGTTTAAGGCAAGCATTGCTGCTGTGAAAAAGATAAAATAAAGCCCAGGCAATCCAATTATCCCTCCCCCTAAAATCGATAGCTCACACTTATACTGAAGAAGAGTGATTTAGAATTGATGCTGGCGTGTTTGTCTTTGTTTTTTAGCCCTTAAGTTAACTCAATTAATATTGTAAAAACTTACACTGATTCTTTAGCCGACCTAACGGGCTTAAAAGGATGATTTAGTTATTGAAATAGATGAGGGCGTTATTTCAGAGTGTGCAGCAAAGGCAGTGAGAAAATCGTTGGGTAAACACTACTTTTACTTGTTAATACTCCCATGGCCAAACGCAACTAATTAGAATTGATATTCAATAAACACAAAACTAGGTATTTAAACTTTTAGCTAATAATCCGTTTATAAAAAAAGCGCATTTTTACTCTGTAAAAATGCGCTGTTGGTAAGTAACTATTTCCCAATGCTTTTGCCTAATGAGCTTTAACTAAATTACTCACTTTGGCTAGAGTCAGCACCGTCGCTACTGTCTTTATTTGATGATTGCTGGCTTATTTTATCGCTTATCATGGCATCGAGTTTTTCACCCCCTTTAATGCCAAAATCGAGCGTACGAATTGGGAAAGGAATACTAATATCAGCTTCGTCTAATGCTTGCTTAACGGCAACAACACCTTTGTGGCGTACCGTCATAAAGTCAGGCTCGCCTGGGTATTTAATCCAAAACCACACCAGTAAGTTAATGCTGCTGTCGCCAAAACCTTCAGCGTATACAGCGGTTTCGTCTTTACGTATTACAAAGTCAAATTCGTTAATTTTTTCGACTATAACGTCTTTTGCTTTTTCTATGTCATCGCCGTACGAAATACCTACAGGTACTTCTATACGTCTTATACCTAGCGTGGTGTAATTTTTTAGTACATTTCTAAATAAGACTTTGTTTGGTACAAGTATTAGTTGCCCGTAAAAGCTCTCTATTAGCGTGTTACGTAGGTTTATAGAATGTATCGAACCAAACACATCATCGGTTTCTATTACATCACCTGTTTTAAATGGCTTACGTACACCCATTGCTATACCAGCAATTAGATTTTCGGTCATGTCTTGAAACGCAAAACCAATGGCTAAACCCACAATACCCGCACCAGCAAGTAGCGAAGTAACGGTGCCTTTTAAGCCAACAAAATCGAGCGCTATAAATAAACCTATGCACAACACAATAACTTTAAATATTGACGCCATTAAATCGGCAATTTGCGTTGAGTCGAGTGAGCGGCGTAATACGTTTTTCATCAGCTTGCCAGCAAAGCGTGCCAATATTGAAAATACTATGGCAATTACAATTGCCACTATAAAATTAGGGATATGGCTGATGACAACATCAAACCACCCTCCGAGCTTTTCTTCTATTAGTTTTTCGGCTTCGCCAACTGACGGAATACTGATCATTTTGTTTGCACCTCTTTAATTAATAATCTCATTAATATTAGATGAGATTGCAAATATAACGCCAGTATCAAAAAAGCCATGCAATGCATGGCTTTTCAATTGTTTATTTAGGCTTATGACCTAATTTTGTTCGTCGCGCATAAATACCGGCTCAAGCTCTTTAACTGTTGCCTCAGGGCTAAAGTAATAACCCGCCACAGTAAACTCTTTAAGTTGGCTTAATTGCGTTACTTTATTTTCGATAATGTATCGCGCCATCATGCCGCGTGCTTTTTTAGCGTAAAAGCTAATTACCTTGTATTGACCGTTTTTACAGTCTTTAAAGTGTGGGGTAATAATTTGTGCATTAAGCGCTTTTTTATCTACCGCTTTAAAGTATTCGTTTGAAGCAAGGTTAACGAGGTATTGTGCGTCTTGTGCTTTTAATACTTCGTTTAGTTTGTTCGCTATTACGCTGCCCCAAAACTCGTATAAGTTTTTGCCACGCGAGTTTTCAAGCTTGGTGCCCATTTCAAGACGGTAAGCTTGCATTAAATCAAGTGGTTTTAATAAGCCGTATAAGCCAGAAAGGATACGCAAATGATTTTGTGCGTAATCAAGCTCGCTAGCTTTAAGCGTACTTGCATCTAAACCGCCGTATACATCGCCATTAAAGGCAAGCACTGCTTGTTTAGCATTACTTTGTGTAAACGGCTGCGCCCACTCGCTAAAGCGTGCAGCGTTAAGCCCAGATAGCTTATCGCTAATTTTCATTAAACTGCCAATTTGCGCTGGTGTTAGTTCACGGCATACTTTCATGAGCTCTTCGCTGTGCTCTAGTAATTCAGGTTGAGTGAACTTGTCTGTTGCGGGTGGCGTTTCGTAATCAAGATTTTTTGCAGGTGAAATAACAGTGATCATAGTTAGCTATTGACTTGTAATTTATTTAGTGTCAATTTCAACATTAAATGAAACGAAAAGCACGTTTTGTTTAAATAAATCCTCTCTTAATAACCCATGCATTGCCGTTTTTCTATTGATAAGGACATAAGACCTATCAAGCATTGTCACACTGTTGCAGTATGGATTGTATATATTAAGAGTGATTAGATTTTTCTTTTAACTTGCTTGGAATGAGGAAAGCAAATGACTTCAGCTCTACAAAGGCTAAAACAACATTCATCTATCGTAGCCGATACTGGTGATATTGAAGCTATTAAAAAGCATCAACCAGAAGATGCAACTACAAACCCGTCGCTTTTATTAAAAGCGAGCGAGATTGAAGCATATAAGCCTTACCTAGATAAAGCTTGGAGCTATGCAAAAGAAACCGAGCAAGAGCCAGCTAAACAACTTGAACTAGCATGTGATTACTTTGCCGTATTACTAGGTAAAGAAATTAGCGCTATTGTACCTGGTTATATTTCTACTGAAGTAGATGCACGCCTTTCGTTTAATACGCAAGCTACGATTGATAAAGCACATACCCTACTTAGCCTTTACGAAAAAGAAGGTGTAAGCAAAGACAAAATTTTAATTAAAGTAGCATCTACATGGGAAGGTATTAAAGCCGCTGAGCAGCTAGAAAAAGAAGGGACTAAATGTAACCTTACTTTATTATTTAGCGATGCCCAAGCCCGCGCATGTGCCGATGCAAACGTATTTCTAATTTCGCCATTTGTAGGGCGTATTTTAGATTGGCACGTTGCTAACGGTATGGAAAAACCAACCGATCCGCTACAAGATCCAGGTGTTCAGTCTGTACGCAGCATTTTTGAATTTTACAAACGCCATGACTACAAAACAGTTGTGATGGGTGCAAGTTTCCGTAATACAGGCGAAATTATTGCTCTTACTGGTTGCGACAAGCTAACAATTAGCCCTAATCTTTTAGAAGATTTAGGTAACCTTGAAGGCGCACAGGAATACTTGCTAGAAACAGATATTCCTAAAGAGCCAAAACCAGAGCCACTTACAGAAGCGCAGTTCCGTTGGTTACATAACCAAGATGCTATGGCTACTGAAAAACTAGCTGAAGGTATTCGCTCTTTTGCTGATGCACAAGAACAACTAGAAGCGCGTTTTAAAGCAATGTAATTTGTTATAATCGTGTTTTAGAAAACGTCGCAATAGCGGCGTTTTTTTATGCCTAAAATAGGCTACTTCTCTATTTAACCTTCATCAATCAATCACACTTATGTAACATAACTGACACTTTTTTATTCTATTTTAACTAGGCCTGTGGTATAGGTATTCTTGAGGTCAATAAAATCAATAGGAGAAGTTCATGGATAGCCTAAACGAGATATTAGAAGGACCAGATACAACAAGAAAAACCTCTCAAAAAAATAAAAAAAGAAAATGGCGTGAAATAGAAGCAATAAAAGACAAACAGCGCCTATGTAAAGAACTACAAGAACTAGACTACTTTACAGACAGTATTGCAATTGATGAGCTCGATTTTTAATTCAATACGCCCCAACTAAACAAAAAGGCTTCCAGAATCTGGAAGCCTTTTTTAATGGTTTAAACAATTTGAGTTCTTTAGAATAAATTAGATTTGCCAGTTAATTGGCTTATCTTTTTGGGCTTGCAATAACTCATTCGTTTGTGAAAAATGCTTACAACCAAAAAAGCCTCTATGCGCCGAAAGCGGCGATGGGTGCGGCCCTTTTAAAACATGATGGCGAGCGCTATCTATGCCTTTACCCTTTTTTTGTGCATGTGCACCCCATAAAATAAATACCACACCTTCGCAGTGCTTATTAATATGGGCAATTACATTATCGGTAAATTGCTCCCATCCTAAATGCTTATGTGAATGCGCTTGTCCTTGCTCCACGGTCAATACTGTATTGAGTAAAAACACGCCCTGATCTGCCCAGCTTTGCAGGTAACCATGCTCAGGAATAATAAACCCGCTGATGTCGACAGCTAACTCTTTGTACATATTTTTAAGCGACGGCGGCAGCTTTTTTACATCAGGCAATACCGAAAAACACAAGCCATGCGCTTGCCCCTCTCCGTGATATGGGTCTTGTCCTAAAATTACAACGCGGATGTCATTAAGTGCGGTGGCATCAAAAGCACTAAATACTTGAGCTTCAGGCGGGTAAACAGCAACACCTTCATTGCGGCGATTAGCCACATACTCTAACGTTTGCTGCATGTAAGTTTGCTGTAATTCACTTTCTAAAAATGTAGCCCAATTGCTCATTGTGTACTCTTAATCTGTTTACGTGATGCGTCTATTTTATCACACATATCCGCGAGTCCATCTAGCATGCGCGGGGTAAAACGATGTAATAAATCGGCATTTACGCTAATAAATTGATCATTTTTAACTGCTGGTACTTCTGGCCACTTTTGCCAATTAACAATCGGCTGTGGTGTTTTTGATTTTTCATCAGGGATAATAATAACTTGTGGCTTAGTAACAATGACATTTTCGATACTAATTTGCGGGTAATCTGTAATGCTTTGTGCAAATACATTACTTACATGGCATGTTTCAATCAGTTGGCTTATCCACGTATTTTTACTTACTGTCATCATGGGCTCAGCCCATAACTGATAAAATCCGGTAATATTTTTTTTATCTTGCTGGCTTTTAACAATCGCGTTTAGTTTTTGTGTAAATGCATTTGCCGCTTGCTGGCTTTGCTCAATATTCCCTGTAAATTCACCAAAAGTAAGTAACTCGTCGGCTACACCAGCGATTGTGGTGGGATTACTCAAATATACTTTTATACCTAAACGCTCTATTTGGGCTAAATCTTCGCTTTGGTTTCCGCTTTTCCACGCAATTACTAAATCAGGTTTAAGCGCTAACACTTTTTCAAGTGAGATACCGTAATAACCCCCTATGCGCTCAATACTTTGGGCTTCACTTGGGTAGTCGGCGTAATCAACCGTGCCCACAATATTATCGCCCGCACCTATGGCAAATAGGTTTTCGACTATATGTGGTGCAAGCGCGATTATTCGCAGTTTTTTAGAATCATTAGCCTGCTCTGCAAGTGCACTGCCCGATACACAAAAAAGCAGCCCCCCAATAAAAAACGCTTTAAACATTAGTAATCAAATCCTTCTAGCGCTTTTATGCCTGAGTCGAATGCATGTTTTACATTACGCACTTCGCTTACCGTGTCGGCAAGGTCGGTTAAAGTACGATGTGCTGCACGCCCTGTGATAATAACTGACTGCATTGGCGGGCGGTTATTAAGGGCTGTTACTACTTCATCTAAATCAACATAGCCGTATGTCACCATATACGTAAGCTCATCGAGTAATACTAAATCAATACTGCTATCAGCAAGCATGCGTTTTGACTCTTGCCATGTTGCTTGGGCGGCTGCGGTATCGGCTTCTTTATTTTGTGTATCCCAGGTAAAACCGGTGTTCATTACAACAAACTCAACGCCTGCACTTTGTAATAAATTACGCTCGCCACACTCCCACGTACCTTTAATATATTGGCAAACGGCTGCTTTTTTACCATGCCCTACGCAGCGTGCTACAACGCCAAAGCCTGAGGTTGATTTACCTTTACCGTTACCGGTAATTACCTGAAAAATACCTTTTACATCTTGTGCGGCGGCAACACGTGCATCCACTTGTTCTTTTACTTTTTGTTGGCGCTGCTTGTGCTTATCGTTGTTTTGTTCAGTCATTATTGTGCCCTTCATAAATCGAGATAATTTGCTGTATGTTTAAATGCGTTTCGCACATGGTTGCTAATCGTTCTAACTGCTGCTCGCGATGAGTGGCAATACTAATTGGGTTAATTGAGGCGCTTGGTTTTACCCATTTTAAAATTTGCGATGTAGCATCAGCTTCATCAAATAAGCCATGTAAATAAGTGCCCGCAATGGCGTTATCATCGCTAATAAAGCCATCGAACACAAAACCATGTGGGTGGCTTTTATCAAAGGTTAAAAATGGCTTATTAAGCGCTGCACCTTGGCTAATCCCTGCATGTATTTCGTAACCACTACAGGGTGTTGATTGGTTATTTAAAAGCAGTGTAGCGGTTATTTTAGTTAATACTTTTTGTGTTGTTAGCGTGGTTTCAAAATCGCACAGAGCAAGCCCATTTACTTGCTTTAATGATGACTCAATACCCTCGGGATCGTTGAGCGTATTGCCCAGCATTTGCATGCCGCCACAAATGCCAAGTACTTTACCACCATAGCGTAAGTGGCGTTTAATTTGAGTGTCCCAGCCTTCATTTTTCAAAAAGGTTAAATCGCCCAGCACGTTTTTACTGCCTGGGAGAATTATCAGATCAACGTCTGGGATCGTTTGCGTATGGCGCACGTAATTTATATTAATGTTTGGGTGCAAACGCAGTGCATCAAAATCGGTGTGGTTACTAATGTGGGGAACAAGTAGCACTGCAATATTAATTGAGGCGTTGGTTACGTTATTATCAATTGCGACGGCGTCTTCAGCATCAAGCGCAAGGTCGTGTAAATAAGGTAATACGCCAAGTACGGGTTTGTTTGTGTATTCTTCAAGCCAATCAAGCCCGCCTTGCAGCAAACCTATATCGCCTCTAAAGCGGTTTATAACAAAGCCTTTTACGCGCGCCTGTTCTGACTCGCTTAACAACGCAAGCGTACCTACCAAATGTGCAAACACACCACCTTTATCAATATCAGCAATTATAATTACTGGGCAATCTACCTCTTCGGCGTAACCCATATTGGCAATATCGTTTTCACGCAGGTTTATTTCAGCAGGGCTACCTGCCCCTTCAACGAGGAGTAAATCAAAGCGTTTAGCTAAGCGGTTATGTGAGGTAATTACTGCATCCATCGCCACTTTTTTATAGTCGTGATATTTGCCCGCTTCCATATTACTAATGGCTCTTCCGTGAATAATCACTTGTGCGCCAGTATCGCTATTAGGTTTAAGTAAAATAGGATTAAAGTCTATTTCGGACTCTACTTTAGCTGCTATTGCTTGCAAAGCTTGCGCACGACCAATTTCGCCGCCATCTTTTGTTACTGCGCTATTAAGTGCCATATTTTGTGGTTTAAAAGGCGCAACCTTTACCTCTCGCTTAGCAAACACCCTGCAAAGGGCAGCAACTAAAGTGCTTTTACCAGCATCTGATGTAGTGCCTTGCACCATTAAGGTTTTCATGGAATTACACCCTTCGCTTTCTAAAAAACAATAAACTCAAAAAGAACACGCTACCAATAGCTGCAGTAATAACACCTACGGGCAGTTCTTGGTTTTTCAGCAATGAGCGCGAAAGTACATCAACCCACACCATAAATGTACCGCCCACCAAGCTGGTTACCAGTAAGCCAGCGATGGTGCCTTGGGATATAAAAAAGCGCACAATATGCGGCACCATTAATCCTACAAACCCAATACCACCACACATAGCCACCAGCACAGCGGTAATTAATGAGCTTAAAACCAGCATAAGTATTCTAAAGCGCTGAACCCTCACACCTAATGTAATTGCGCTTTCATCGCCCAGTAACATAGCATTTAGCTGCCTTCTAAAGCTCAGCATTACAAACGTACACAATGTAATTACCAATAAAGGCAACCAAAGCGTAACCCACTGCGCACGCGAAAAGCTGCCCAGTGTCCAAAATAAAATAGCGGCTACCGCCTGAGGGTCGCTCCAATAAAGCAGCAAGCTGGTAAATGCACTAAATAAAAACGACAGAGCAACACCAGCTAATAACATTGATTCTACCTGTGCACTTTGCTGCCTACCTGCAATAAGTATTAATAAACTCATGGCGAGTAAGCTACCCAGCAATGCTGCTGCCGATAACATAAAACCTGCGCTAATACCTGCTAATGCCATAAGTAACACCACCCCAAATGAAGCACCCGACGATATACCAAATAAGTAAGGATCGGCTAAAGGGTTGCGCGTTACCGTTTGTAAAATAAGCCCCGCAATTGCTAAGCCAGAGCCGGCTAAAAAGGCGAGTAATGTGCGTGGCATTCTTAGTTCAAAAATAATACGCGAATTAAAAGACGCATCATTTGAGAGTAAAAAGCTATTAAATACATCTTGAAGTGAGGTCTCTGCTGCGCCAAAACTAAGTGCTGCAAATAAGCTAAATAAAGCAGCTGCAGCACTGATAAATAGCGCAAGTGATTGGCGAGTATTAACTGCGCTCATATTATTCGTAACCATAAAAGTAAGTGATATGAGGGATGCTATTTCCCGACTCCGATATTTGCGGGTGGTTATTTACTTGAGCGCAGACACCAAAAACGTCGCTTAGCATGTTTTCGGTTAATACCTCACTTGGCGTGCCTGTATGTGTAATTTCACCATTTTTAATAACCACTAGTTCATCGCACATTGCAGAAGCTAAGTTTAAATCGTGAAACGATGCAAACACCGTTACACCCAACGATTTAGCAAGCTCCATTACCTGTATTTGGTATTTAACATCTAAATGGCTAGTTGGTTCGTCCATTATTAACAACTGAGGTTGCTGAACTATGGCGCGGGCTATCAAGGCACGTTGCTTTTCTCCACCCGAAAGTGACTCAAAGCTTTGATCGCTATGATCTGCCAACCCTACAGTGTTGATAGCTTGGGTAATTTTGTGTTTATCAATGTTAGTTACTGAGCTAAATAGCGATTTATGAGGCGTTAGCCCAAGTGCAATAACATCAAATACGCTTAAGTTAAATTGCGACGGGGTTTCTTGTAAAACAACCGCTACTTTTTTTGCGTACTCATCGCTTTTTAGCTGCCAAATATCGGTGTTGTTAAACTCTACAACGCCATTACTGGGTTTATTAAAACGATATAAACAACGCAATAAGCTCGATTTACCTGCGCCATTAGGTCCAATTAAGCCAACAAATTTACCTGTGGTTATTTTAAGGTTTATTTTTTTGAGGATCGTTTTATTGCCAATACCCCACGATACGTTTTTAACGTTTAGTAATGGTATATTTAATGGCGTTTGAGTGTACAATAGTCAGTCCTAGATAGGGTCTGTTGATCTTTCAAGGTTAAATTTGCAACAGTCTGTTTGGTATTTAGGCAAAGCAGAGCCTATGTAGTGTGGTTATTCCCCATAAATGGGCGATAACGTAGCATTAATGCCAAACAGGCGCTGCCCAAAGGGTTCTTCCTAGGGGCTATTTACTCTTTGTTACTCGGTTTTTACTTATTCTTACATGGATGTAAGCCATTAGAATAACGCAGGAGCAGTTATCGAGCCCACTAGGTTACAAACCTCGAGCCGCGATTAAATAGCCCCTAGTTTGAACAAATTTTAATCCGCAAAGTTCAACAGACCCTAGGTTAAACTCACTAAAAATGCGATAAAAATACTAATGCACTACAAGAAAAAATGAGTAAACCCTCTCGTTAAAAGAATTCATACCAATTGTATTAAATTAGTGATTTATTATAGCGACAAATAAATAGCTTAATAACAAGGCGGAAATTATGACATATACTTTTTCTATATAAATAATTTTTAACGAAGTTAGTAAGTTATATAATTCGCTAGAAAGATCATGTTTTTAATAAAATTGGTATTATACCATTTGTATCTGACTTAAAGCTTTGCGCTAATTACAGTTGCGGGAACAGTCGAGGACTCGCACCTCATTCCAAATGAAGCTCTATTATGGGCGGCTAAGTAAATAATTTAAAGCAAAAAAAACAGCACTCAAAAGAGCGCGATTAAAAGGGAGTGTTTTAACTAATTTAGCGAATAGTTAAAACTTGTATTCCATACCTAAGCCTACGTAGTCTTGGTCAACGTTGTTGTCCATGTCGAAGCTTGAGTAAAAGCCAAATACTTTAATGTTTTTATTTAATTTGTGTTCAAGACCAACTGATATTGCTGACTTATCGTCGCTGTCGTCAAAGTCCATGTCTTGGTATTGTACTTTAAATGTGTTGTTACCCATGCTGTAAGCTGCATTTAATAGATAACCATCCGCTTCTGCGCTGCCGTCAACTTTTTCTTGTGTTTGGTACATTGCACCTAACTTAAAGTTTTCAACTTTACCTTGGATTGACGCGCGTACTACATCGTAGCCATTTACTTCACTATCGGCTGCGATAGAGGCATATACTGCGCTCTTTTTAAGTGCCACGTCACCGTAAGTAACCGCCATTGAGTAACCGTTATCAGCGTCTACATCATCTTCAGCTACAAAAGTAGCAAGTACTTTAAAACCTTCGTATGAGTTTGATGAATAACTAACAGTATTCCCTAAACGGTTTTCACCTTTAAATACATTTTTAATATCGCCTTCAAGGTCGTTAAACAAGTCTAACTTACCTTGAGATTGTTTAAGCGCAGTATCGTTACGACCAATAACCACTTGGCCAAACGCACCTTTTAAACCAACGTATTGGTTACGCGCAGAAATATTGTCGTCGTTATCGCCTTTTGAATCAGCATCAGACACATCAACTTGAAACTCAAACTTATATACCGCTTCTAAACTATCATTTATTTTTTCAGAACCTTTAACACCAAGACGAGATGCATTACTTTTTATCTCAGTAAAAGACCCTTCGCCGTCATCAGATGATTGCACTGTTACATTCGCTTTACCGTAAATGTCTACATCGGCAAGTGCATTAAAAGATAAACCACTTAATAGTGCTAAGCATAAGCTCGATTTTACAAATTTCATGTTATTTCCTTGGATAATCACAAAAGACTAATTTTTAAAACTGCTGCATTTTGTCACCGCTAAATGACAGTAATATTACAATGGAAATATTAATGTCTTTTTTTATTAATAAAAATGCATTAAATTTGAAATCAAAATAACATGAAAGCCTAATAAACGGCCGAACTTACTTACTTTTCTTTAATGACAAGCTTGGGGGTCATTTGCGATAGTAAATTAACTAAGGTTTCTATTAACTCTTTTTGCTCGTTGTCTCTGTGATACGCTATAAACACGTCTCGCGAGGTATTTTCTACATCTTTAACATGAAACAGTTCACCTTTTTCTAAATGTCCTTCTACCAATACTTGAGGTATAAACGCACTGCCGCCACATTGCAGTATTAAATCAAGTGCAATACGTCCTGTGCTAGTTCTAAAATAAGGAGGGGTTTTTCCAGTAAACTGGCGTGCATGCCAAAGTGAGAAAGTAGTTCCCCAATCAACATATACATACTGATTATCAAAAAAGTTTTCGTTCGTTGCAGTGTCGTATCCGCTTACGGGAATGATTGGCAACTCACAGATTCGCTCTACCACTAACTCGTCTACTTTTGGTGGATCAAACAATATTGCCAAATCAAGCGTGCGTTCTAATAACAGCCGAGTGCTTTCTTGTTGTGCTTTAACTTCTGCGACTAATGACACCCCCGGCATCGCCGAGACAATATTTGTTATACCAAACTGTAAAAAAGCATCCCAAATATTGGGCGTTCCTGCTAAGCTAATTTGCTTATGCATATTATCGGCAAGCGCAACATCCACTTTGGCGCGTTGCATGCCCGTAATAATCATTTGTGCATGGGGTAATAAGCGCTCGCCAGGTGCTGTAAGTTGAATGTTATTACGCTGGCGAATAAACAAATTAACACCAAGCCCTTGCTCTAATTGGCGAATTCTAAAGCTCACTGCAGACTGCGTAATATAAAGGTTTTCGGCCGCTTTACCAAAGTGACGCGTACGTACTACCTCAACGAATGTTTTTAATAAATCGATATCCAATTTTTTATCCTCACGATAAAAATAATTTGTTTAATAAATTGCCAAACTTGCATCATACTCCAGCTAATTACTAAGGTATGAGGATAAAGCTATGAGCAATAACATTTCATTACTACGCCAAGCATTTGTTAGCCAACGTCAATTTTATGATGATCAAAACTTTCCACGAGGCTTTAGCCGCAGCGGAAACTTCACCTTATTAGAAGCCAGCATACTTGAACAACACGGAGTTGTTTTAAAAGGCTTATACAGTAAAACAATTGAGCCGCAAAACGAACACCAGGAACAGTTTGTAGCAGTCGTAACTGGCTCACAAGAACCTACCAACCCAATCGAACGAGCTTGGGTAAAATACTTAAAACTAACGACCTGCAAAACTAAGTTTCATACTTTATTTGGCCGTTCAAAAATGTCGAGCCCGGCACCGATTAGCCAAGAGTATTATTCAGAAGCGGATAATCTGTAAGTACTTAAGTTATTTGCTTTTTTGCGTTTTAACAGTTACAACTTGTATAAGCAAATATTTTTGCAAAATATATAGGGTTGTTCCGTGACGCGAAAAATTCTAATAGTTGAAGATACACCTGCCATGGCGCGAGTGCAAAAGCACATCGCGCTTAAGGCTGGTTATGAAGTTGATATAGCTGAGTCATTAGCGCAAACAAAAGAGCTTATAAGTAAAAATAGCTATTTTTGCGCTGTAGTTGACTTCATATTACCTGATGCCCCATCTGGTGAGGCTGTACCTTGTACTATTAATGCAGACATTCCAACTATTGTAATGACGGGCAATATTGATAAAAAAACTCGCGACACTGTAGAAAAATACCCAATCATCGATTACATCATTAAAGAAAATAAACAAGCTTATCAGTACCTCGGAAAACAGTTACAGCGCCTGCCTCGTAACGAAAATGTAAAAGTACTCGTTGTTGACGACTCTAAATCGACCCGACGATACATTTGTAGTTTATTAGTGCGCCATAAGTATCAAATTATTGAAGCGCAAGACGGACAAGAAGCGTTAAATCTGCTTGAAGCTTCACCTGATATTTCAGTTATTATTACTGATAATGAAATGCCCAACATGAATGGCGATGAGCTATGTAGCGAGATTCGCCGCTTATATAGCAATGATGAAAAGGCTATTATTGGTATTTCGGGTTCTGACTCTGTAGGGCTTTCTAGCTTATTTTTAAAAAATGGCGCAAACGATTATTTGCACAAACCTTTTAATAGCGAAGAGTTTTACTGCAGGCTTAGTCAAAACGTCGATATGTTAGAACTTATAGCCACCATAAGGCGACAAGCCAACACGGATTATTTAACTAATTTACCAAATCGTCGTTACTTTTTTGAAGAAGCTGAAAAATCATTAAAGCAAATAAAACATACTAAAGGTGACGGTGCTTTAGCTATGCTTGATATTGATCACTTTAAATCAATTAACGATACATACGGGCACGATGTTGGCGACGAAGTATTAAAAGGGCTCTCTATTTGCTTCAGTAAATACTTTAAAAAGCACTTAGTAGCGCGCTTAGGTGGTGAAGAGTTTGCAGTTTATTTTATAGATGTAGATAAACAAGAAGCCCTTAAACGCCTTGAAGGCTTTAGGTATTTTATAGAAATGAATAGCCAAGAGTTTAGTAAAGCTAAAATAAAATTCACCATTTCTATTGGCTTTGCAAACGGGCCTGTTTATCAAATTGATGAACTTTTAAAACAGGCCGACTTAAAGCTTTACGACGCTAAAGAATCTGGTCGTAATAAAGTAGTTAGTTAACCATTTTATTAGTTAATTATACTTCTGCGGCTGTAATAGCCGCTTTTTTACGTTTGCGTGATTGATGGTAAGAGTCCCAACTAAAAATAGCCAGTGCACTCCAAATACATGCAAATGTTACTACACGCTCTGCATCAAACACTTCACCATAAAACACCACAGCTAGTATAAACATTAAGCTTGGCCCAATGTATTGAAAAAAGCCAAGTGTAGTATATTGCAAACGCTTAGCTGCACCGGTAAAACACAGCAGTGGTAATGTAGTTACAATACCTGCACTAATCAGTAGTACATTAGTATGCCAATCATTAGCTGGCAGGCTTGATGTTGCTGTAGGCACCATTAACCACCAGTAAATAAGTGCGACAGGCAGTAATATAAGTGCTTCGAGTAAAATGCCAGGCAAGGCTTCAACCGGTAACTTTTTACGTAATAAACCATAAAGTGCAAATGATATAGCCAGTGAAAAGGCAACTACCGGAAACGAGCCAAAACTAATTAGCTGCAGCACTACACCGCTAAAGGCAAGGGCTACTGCTACGCCTTGGAATTTACGCAGGCGTTCGCCTAAAAAAAGCATACCCAGTAATACATTTAAAAGAGGATTTATGTAATAGCCCAAGCTTGCATCAAGCATGTGGTTATTATTTATAGCCCATATAAATAAACCCCAATTAAACCCAAGCAGTGCAGAGGTTATAACAAGCATAAGCAAAAGCTTAGGTTGAACGATAATGCGTTTAATTTTACCCCAATACCGTAAAACACTTACTACCAATACTAAAAACACAACCGACCAAATAACCCGATGCATTAAAATTTCAAAAGCAGAAACATGCTGAATTAACTTAAAGTATATTGGCGCAAGGCCCCACATTAAAAAAGCAAGACAAGCAAAAATAGCACCTTTACGCTGCTCAGTATCAATCGACATAATAAACACTTAGTGATTTAAAAGGCCGCTAGTTTACTTGCCATACGCGTTTTATCCAACTAAATACGTGCCGGTTCCAAAAGCAATTTGAACAGACTGTTCGTTATGTAATTCCATTCTGCATACACATACTTTATTACCTGAACGAATAAGTGTTGCGCTGGCAGTAAAGCTCTCTCCTTTACCAGGGCGCAAATAATCAGTACGTAAGTCGATAGTCCCAAGCGTGGCTAATTTTGTTTGCACGCTTGTAATATCTAAATCGGTGAGTTTATCAATTACACTTGCTGCAGCGAGCATACCGCCTACATTATCAAGTACGGCTGAAATAACACCACCATGGAGTATTTTTTGCGCAGGGTTACCAATTAGTACATCCTGCCACGGGAACGTAATTTTGGCCTGTTCAGGGCTTAACGACTCAACCGATATTTGTAAAAACTGGTTAAACGGCATGCCATTTACAAATAACGCGCCCACTTGTTCAATTAACATTTCTTTATTCATTATTATTCTCTATGTCAAAACAGGTAAGATGAGTAAAACATACATAGTGTAAAACTACGAGACTCCACTTAAATAATTTATCAAGTAACTCAGCTAAAGACATCTCACTAAAAAACCACTAAAATACCCGCCAATGAATACATCAACTCCACCTTCTAGCACCCTTGTGCGTAAACCCGAAACTGTCCTCAAACAAGTGTTTGGCTACAGTGAATTTCGCGACGGTCAAAAAGCAGTTATTGATGCCGCTATTAACGGTCAAGACTCGCTTGTATTGCTTCCTACTGGCGGCGGAAAATCGGTGTGCTACCAAATCCCTGCTTTAGTACTCGAAGGCGTAACCATTGTTATATCTCCGCTTATATCGCTAATGCAAGATCAGGTAACGCAACTGCAAGCTCTTGGGGTAAAAGCCGCTTACGTTAATAACAGCTTAGCACGAGAAGAACAGCAATTGGTGTATCAACAGCTTCATCAGGGGCAAATTAAGCTCTTATATGTGGCGCCTGAAAAAGTATTACAACACGAATTTTTAGAGCGTTTATCGCATTTAAATGTGAATTTATTTGCTATTGACGAAGCGCACTGTGTGTCGCATTGGGGTCATGACTTTAGACCTCATTACTTTCGCTTAAACGAATTAAAGCAACGTTTTGCACATGTCCCAATGATGGCATTAACCGCCACCGCCGATAAAGCCACACGGTTTGATATAGTTGAGCAATTAAAACTACAACAGCCTTATATTCATACTGGCAGCTTTGATCGCCCCAATATTCGTTACACCATAGAAGAAAAATTTAAACCTATGGTGCAATTGCTTCGCTACCTAAAGGAGCAAAAAAGCCAAAGCGGTATCATTTATTGCACCAGCCGTAAACGCGTAGACGACATTGCTGAAAAGCTTGCAGATGCAGGACTAAACGCTGCCGCTTATCATGCTGGTATGAGTAACGAGCAACGACAATTTGTACAAACCGGGTTTGCCCGTGACGATATACAGATAGTGGTCGCAACCGTTGCTTTTGGTATGGGTATAAACAAGCCTAATGTGCGTTTTGTACTGCATTACGATATTCCAAAAAGTATAGAGTCGTACTATCAAGAAACTGGTCGAGCTGGGCGAGATGGACTTGCCGCAGAAGCTATAATGTATTTTGATCCAGCTGATATAGGTCGCGTAAGGCGCTTTTTTGAAGACATAGACGATGAACAACGCCGCCGCGTAGAAGAACAACGCTTTAACGCAATGGCAAGCTTTGCCGAAGCGCAAACATGTCGTCGTCAAATATTACTTAACTACTTTAGTGAATATCAACGCGAACCTTGTGGCAACTGCGATATTTGCTTAAATCCGCCAAAAAGCTTTGATGGTACGTTAGTCGCCCAGCAAGCACTTTCGTGTGTGTACAGAGCGGGACAACGTTTTGGACTTGGTTATATTGTTGAATTACTTCGCGGTGCAAATACGAGCCGCATCCGCGATAATAATCATCATGAGTTAAGTACCTACGGCATAGGTAAAGATAAAAGCAGTGAGTTTTGGCTTAGTATTTTACGCCAACTTATTCATCAAGGCTTACTTAGCCAAGATATAACACAAGGTGCGTCACTTAGATTAACAGAAGCCGCGCGTGTAATTTTAAAAGGTGAATACGCACTGCAATTAGCCGAGCCACGCCTGCAAGCCAAACACGTTTATCAAGATAAGTTAGCGCAATTTAATTACGACAAAAAGCTATTTGCTCGCCTGCGCGCACTTCGTAAAGAACTTGCTGATGCCGACGATGTGCCACCTTATGTAGTATTTAATGATAAAACGTTAGCCGAAATGGCGCAGCTTATGCCAACAAACGACAGTGAGTTTTTAAAGGTCTCAGGTGTTGGTTTTACTAAGTTAAATAAATACGGCGGCGAATTTTTAACGGCAATTCGACATTACCTAGCTACTAATTAAGAGCATTATGACCCAAATAGAATATGACCATACACACAAATGTATTTTGATTAATCCCATTGAGCTACCAAACGATGAAGACTTTGAGCTGTGGAGTACATTATTTTTACACTCAGACGAAGTAACACTCAATGAGTACTCTGCTGGCGCCGATCGACATCAAGTTCGCTTTACCTATAATCATCAAACCTTTAATTTAAACTATGAGCATTACAGCCAAAGCATCTGGATTAATGCCGAAGGTCATGAAGCTGAACACTTACTCGCCGCTTTAGCATTTTATTTAAGCTAGCTTTTAATGCCTAGCGCATAGGTCGCTGCAAACCAGCTGGCTATTAACAAAAGTGAATATGAGTAACAATTAATTAATTTCAAAATCCATACCTTTTACTTACATTATAATAACAATGATGTAAGCTGATATTACGATAGTCATTTGCTACGTAGCAGTAAGAGGTTTAATGGTGAGCAAGAAATGGATAGCACAATGTTGTATTAGTTTAACGGTTTTAAGCTTTTATGTGCCTAATACGTTCGCACAACAATCTTCAATGAAAACTGATAACTGCCTTGTAAAACAGACAGATTTAAGCACAAATAAAAACCTACGCCGAGAAGTTCAAGACAAAACAACCCTCACGCACAGTAATAGTAACGCTAAAATAGCCTCAATAAAGCTCAAGCAACTTAATGTATTTAATACTGAGCTTGAAGAGGAAAATAATGCCCTATTCCGATTTGCTAACCGCGCTCACATTCAAACAGAGCCCGATGTCATTAATAACCTTTTATTATTCTCCCCAGGTGACAAGTACGACGCTAAAAAGCTCGCAGAATCTGAGCGTTTACTTCGCAAAGAAAGCTACTTATATGATGCACAAATTAGTGCTACCGAAAACTGCGACGGCGACGTTAATGTAGAAGTGGTTACCCGTGATTTATGGACACTTTTACCTGAAGTGAACTTTAGTCGGAGCGGTGGAGAAAACAAATCGAGTATAGGTTTTAGAGAATCTAACCTGCTTGGCTGGGGTAAGCGCCTTTCTTTTTCGCGCACGACTGACAGCGATCGCAGCGGTTACTTATTTGTTTACGACGATCCTAATATTTTATCTACTCGCTACCGAGGCCGTTTAGAGTACGCCGATAACAGCGACGGCAAGCGCCATTTGCTTGAGCTAACCTATCCATTTTACGCAATTGACACCCCTTTTAGTTACGGTATTTTAAGCTATTCTGAGCAGCGCGAAGAGTCACTATATAAACGCGGCGAAGAGTTTAGCGAATTTGATCAAACTACTGATTTAAACCGTGCATTTATAGGACACTCTAAAGCGCTTAATAATAATTGGACCCAACGCTTAACCTTAGGTTATACCGACGAGCAGCATACCTTTGAAGCTATAGACACTACATTTGCACCACTTGCCGATGACAGAAGTTTAAGTTATCCCTTTATAAGCGGCCATTGGTTTGAAGATAACTACATAAAAGTACGCAATTTTGACAGTATATCTCGCACTGAGGATTTAAACTTAGGTTGGAATATTAAAAGCTTAATTGGCTATTCAGATGAGTCATTAAGTAATGACGACAGCCGCGCGGTGTATTCTTTTAACTTTAAAAAAGCCCACTTTACTAACGATAATACCTTATGGCGTTTTAGTGCTGATATTGATGGCTATTGGAATAAAGAACAGAAAAAACTCGAAAACTTTATGGCCACCAGCCAAGTACAATATTATTTAAATACCAGTGAAGACCAATCTTGGTATGTTAAAGCCCGCGTGCAATACGCCAAAAACCTGACTGCTGATCAACAGCTTACTTTAGGTGGCGAAACAGGCCTGCGTGGTTACCCGATGGATTATCAACATGGCGATCGCAGCTTTTTAGTTAATCTAGAAAAGCGCTATTACTGGGAGTACGATTTACTACAACTATTTAAAGTGGGTGGCGCAGCTTTTGTAGATGTAGGCAGAGCATGGTTTAACGATGAAGATAACGGTGAAAATGCACATGTATTGAAAAATGTAGGCGTTGGTCTTCGTTTAGCACCAAGTCGCGCAAACTCAGGAACCATGATCCACATTGATATTGCCGCCCCTGTTGATAGCTACGACGATGTAGACTCAGTCCAGTGGCTAGTAAGCGTTAAAAACACTTTTTAAATAATACAAACACGTTAAACTAATACCAATTGCATTAAATTGTTATGAAAGTTCAGGACCTAATGTGGAAATAATAGAAGTTTTAGAATTGTTTGCATCACAATATAAGTTAGTTGTAACTATAATCGCTATTTTGGTTTTCCCTCTTCTATTAAAAATAACCAAAAAACTACTCGAAAAAGCGATTAAAGGCAAAGTAGATTTACACCGAAAATACCGTGCAGAGCTTTTACTAAAAATTATACTCGCCTTTGTAGTACTGTGTTTGGTTTTAGTATTTTGGGGTATAGAGCTGCGTGGTTTATTGGTTTTAGGCTCTTCTTTATTTGCCATGTTAGGGGTAGCACTTTTTGCCGCCTGGTCATTATTGAGTAACCTCACCGCATTTTTACTGATGTTTATTCAAAACGATTGCCGCGTTGGTTATTGGGTACGAATTATTGATGGTGCGAATCATGTTGAAGGGCGCATTGTTGAAATGGGCTTAATGAATGTAGTACTTGAACATATTGATGGGCACCGTGTAATTTACCCTAACAATTTATTTGTGACCCGTCCTGTCATGGTTTTAAATAAAGAACCAAAGCCAACAAAAGCTCCCGTTATAAAGCGTATTATTGGACCTAAAAAATCCTAAATTAAAATAAACACACAAAAAAGCCGCAGTAGGTAATTACCTACTGCGGCTTTTTAATGCTTTAACTAAATAGAGTTCAGGTTGGCTACTAGTTATTTAATTCAGCTGTTTTAAGCTCGTCATCTAAATCATTTATCTCATCAATAAAGTTCTCTAGTTGCTGCTCTACTAGGCTATTATCATTTGCAAAGTAAGCAAGGTGGAATACCGCATCACCTTCATTTACCAATGGCATAGTTTGCTGACCAATAACAATACCGCCTTTAGGCGCTAATAGCTCAAGCTCAGAATCCCCTAGAGGGCTACTTATATATGCAAGCACTTGCCCTTTAGTTACATGCTCCCCTAGTGATACTTGTGCACGCACAATGCCATCAACTTCGGCACGTATCCAACTAGTTGAACCTGCAATAATAGGATCTGGTAACTTTTTAGGACGCTTGCCACGGATCATTTTTAAATGACGCATAACATAATCAACACCCTGTACACCGGCCGCAATTGCGATTGGATCAAAACGCAGTGCTTCACCAGCTTCATAGGTTATAACCGGGATACCTAGGTTTGCAGCTTCACTTCGTAATGAGCCATTACGCAATGATGCATCTATAACCGCCGGCGTACCAAATGCTTTAGCCATTTCAGCGGTTGCTTCATCTTCTAAATTAGCGCGAATTTGCGGTAAATTAGTACGATGAATAGCGCCAGTATGCAAATCAATAATGTGAGTACAATGTACTGCCACTTGATTAAAAAACATATAAGCCATACGCCCAGCTAATGAACCACGTTCAGAACCTGGGAAACTGCGATTCATATCGCGTCTATCTGGTAAATAACGCGATTTGTGAATAAAGCCAAACACATTCACAATAGGCACAGCGATTATTGTTCCGCGCAGTTGGCTTGGATCTATTTTAGCAAGTAACTGACGCACAACTTCTACACCATTTAGCTCATCACCATGAATAGCCGCACACACCATAAGCACAGGGCCTTCCATTACACCATTAACCACTTCAATAGGAATATTAAGTGGTGAATGGGTGTAAAGCTTAGCTGCTTCTAAGGCAAGCGTTTTACGCTCGCCTACGCCTACATTTTCTCCTAATAAGAAAAAAGGACGGTTAATTTTAACCTTTGCCACGTGTTGCTGTTCCTTTACTTGAGGCATTTTTTTCGATGAAATCAATCACCATACCTGCAATATCTTTACCTGTTGCTATTTCAATGCCCTCTAAACCCGGTGATGAGTTAACTTCCATCACAAGTGGTCCACGAGATGAGCGAAGTAAATCAACTCCCGCTACATTTAAGCCCATTGATTTAGCCGCTGCTACTGCCGTTTTACGTTCCTCTGGAGTAATGCGAACTAATGTAGCGCTACCACCACGGTGAAGGTTAGAGCGGAACTCACCTTCTTGTGCTTGGCGCTTCATTGCTGCTATTACTTTATCGCCTAATACGAAACAACGTATATCGGCACCACCCGCTTCTTTAATGTATTCCTGAACCATAATATTAGCTTTTAAGCCCATAAATGCTTCAATAACACTTTCAGCTGCTTTGCGTGTTTCAGCAAGTACAACACCAATGCCTTGTGTGCCTTCAAGTAATTTAATTACAACAGGTGCACCGCCTACCATTTCTAGTAAGTCTTTTACGTCATCGGGTTTGCTGGCAAAACCTGTTACTGGCATACCAACGCCTTTGCGCGAAAGTAACTGAAGTGAACGTAATTTATCGCGCGAACGAGAAATAGCGACTGATTCGTTTACAGGATAAACACCCATCATTTCAAACTGACGAAGTACCGAACAGCCATAAAATGTAACCGATGCACCAATACGCGGGACAATTGCGTCAAATTCTTTTAAGTTTTCACCGCGATAGTGAATTTCTGGTTGCTCAGAGTTGATATTCATATAACAGCGCAATGCATCAATCACTTTAACTTCGTGACCGCGTGCCTCTGCCGCCTCAATTAAGCGACGTGTTGAATATAATTTTCTGTTGCGAGATAAAATACCGATTTTCATAGTTAAACCTTACGACCTAATAGTTGAGATAAAGCCGGGTCAACGACTATACGATTTTCCATGGCTGTACGCCCTAATAACATTCTAAACTTCATTGTTGCACGGCTTGTTAAAGTAAGCTCGATAGGCCAGCTATGCTCGCCTGCATGCAATGTAGTTTCTATAAAGTAACGTAACTCTTTTTGCCCACTTGAGCTGGTTACGTACTTCATTTTTTTAACTTTTGCATTGCAAGTGACTTGCGTTTGCTCATCATCTTGCAGTGGCTGGGCCGTAAATTTAACCCATTTTTCTGAGTCAACTTCGTATTCTTCAATGTTAATTGCATGAATACATGAAGTGCGAGCGCCAGTATCAATTTTTGCTTTTATCTCGTTAATACCAAGCCCAGGTAAACTTAACCACTCACGCCAACCAACTGTGATCTTTGCTGTCATAAATGTGCCCTTAATAAAAAAGTGACTTATACGCTACAGGTAAAAAAACACCAACGAAATAAATTTATCTAGTCGATTAGTAAATTAAATTGATCTTTTTAAACAACTGGTCACACAATGCACGCCTTGCTGAATAGTACTTTATGCCACTTTACTCAGCCCAAAGGCTCTGCATATATTTTGCTATTTAAGCTTAACTTATTAAAAATAAAGGTAAGTTTAAAATACTTAAGTAGATACACTATAGTTAACGGTATTAAAAATACACTATTATGAGAAATAATTATGATTAATGGTTTACTACATGCACTTGTACTTGATGGACAAGGCGGCGCTCGCCCTATTGAAAGCACTAATGAGCTAAATAGCTGGCAACCAAGCCACGGAAAACTTTGGGTGCACATGGACTATAGCCAAAGCGAGGCTGTTGAATGGCTCAAGGCACAACCTCATTTAAACGACTACGAATTAGAGTCCTTAATTGCTGATGAAACACGCCCACGTATTACGGCTACAACTAACGGGCACATGTTATTTTTACGTGGTGTAAATTTAAATCCAGCACAAAGCCCTGAAGACATGGTTTCAATTCGTTTATTTATTAGCGAAGACATTCTTATTACTACCCGTAAGCGCCGTTTATTATCGGTGCAAGATACGCTCGCCTGTTTAAATGAAAATAAAGGCCCATGCAACATTTCTGAATTAGTGTGCTCTATTACACAAAAATTAACCTCACGTATGCAAAGCGTTATTGACTCACTAGATGAAACACTCGACGAGTTTGAAGAAGAAATAGATGAACCAAGTAAAAAGTTTGACAACCAAGGCTTATCACAATTGCGACGCCAAACTATTGCCTTAAAACGTTATTTAAAACCGCAAAAAGAAGCCCTTAGCTCAATGGTAAATAACCACTACCTATGGTTATTAGATGACGATAAAGCAAAACTTAATGAAACCACTAACTTATTAATTCGTTATCTTGAAGAGCTAGATAGTTCGGTTGAACGTGCGCAAATTATTCAGCAAACAATCACTAACCAAGTTTCTGAGCAGTTAAACCAGCGAATGTATGTTATGTCTGTAGTGGCAGCACTTTTTTTACCACTGGGCTTTTTAACGGGGCTTTTAGGTGTAAACGTAGGAGGCATTCCTGGTACAGAGAGCCCTTATGCGTTTAGTGCTTTTGTCATATTTTTAATTGTGCTCACTGGCAGTATTGGTGTGTATTTTAAAAATAAAAAATGGCTGTAAATTAAAACGCATATTTATTATGGCCACTCAATTGAGTGGCCATAATTAAGTGACTACTTAGTTTGTTTGCCGGGTATAAGTAACATTAGTCATTGTTACTTTTGATTGAGTAATACCTAAATCTTCAAAGCAATTTTTGAATGAATTAGAGTTACCTGCTTCACCGCATTTATCTAGAGTATTTGGATCTTGAGACTGTAAATAGTTACCAAACTTAAAGTAAGATTCAGAATCATCTTCTACAGGAATACCAAACGAATTACCTAGTGCACTTACATCTACATCGCCGTAATTATTTACCACTCGCAAGTTAAATGACTCACCGCTTGTAATAGTACCTAGCGCAAATTTTTCTTCATTGCCACTGGTATTACGCAAACGAACATAGACATCAAAAATGCCATTACCCGCTACGCTGTCGTTAAAACCTGATTCATCAGTATCTGAAACATACACTTTAGAAATAGTCCCAGTATCGCTGGCGTGGTGCTGTGAAATAATTGTTTTACCGCCATCAGACATTTCAACTTTTACAGTTGCTTCAAATACTTCGTAAGACTGTGTCATGGCAACACGCAAGCTTTCTTTTACCTTGTACTCATGACGCCAGCCATTCCCGTTAGGCGTAATATGCTGTGCCTCCAAAGGTACAAACACTAACGTACTATCGTTAACTAACGGGTTAGGGCTATCCCCTTCTAAATCAAAAACACTACCACTTGTAATGCTGCTTGGAATCGTTGTACCGTCTCCAGATCCTGCACCATCATCAGTGCCACCACCATTATTACTGCCCTCAACTAATGTAAAATTATCAAAGCGTACATCACTTGAGCTATTGTAATGCTTAGCAAATACTTGCAGTGAATTGGTATTCACTGAAGTAAACGTTTTAGTTACCTTAGTCCAAGACGATACATCAAAGGTTTTGTTTTTAAATAAACCGTTTAAGTCGTTAACCCCAATCTGCCCTTTACCAAGTACATAAGCACTTAACGTATATTCAGTGTTTGGCTGAATATTACTAATTGATAAACACGTGCAGGACTTCCCTGAATTTTTAACGATTTAGATCCGCTATATGCATCAGATGAGATAGCCGCTGGCTCAGTTTCGTTCCAACTACTAAAACCGCTTTCAAAGCCAGGGTTATTAATAGTTGCAGCGTGAGATAACGCTGAGGTTGCAGTAATTGCAGTGCAAATAAACAATTTCTCGTGGTTAATCATTATCTTTATTCCTTTAAACCTGAACATAAAAACAACCTAACTACTTAGGTTAGTGAAATTCACTAACACTTAGATCTTACCGCTATACAGGTTTTTAATTGTGTATGAATAGTAATGGTAATTTAAATGGCAAATAAAACCTACCAATTAACATTACCAAAAAGTATGCCCGAAGGCGGATAAAGGTTACATTTATTGTTACCAATATGTCAACACAGTGTGGTACAGCAAATAAGTATTACTTACACCTTTATTACCACTTAAAAACAAATTTAATTTTCAATTTAATCAACACATTATATTTTATTAAGTAACGAATTAATTTTTAAAAATAAATTTTAATTTCAGACATAAGTATTAAAAAATAAATAACACTGCTTACCAATAATTATGGACAATATTAATTTAGTATGAATAAAAAATAAAAATAGAGATAAATTAAAGGCCAATCTTAAATTGGTAACAACCAGATTTAAATTGGTAATGTACATTTTTGATTTATATAAAGGCTAGTGAGTGTATTTAAAGCTTAAACAGGGGGTAAAACTAAAAAAGGCGAGCATTGTTAAATGCTCGCCTTTACTATTTTTCTAATGCTGGATAATTAATTACTCTTGAAAGTAAGTACCCCAACCGTCGTATTCAACATCGCACTCAACGGCTAGTTGCGCTAGCTTATCAACGTCTTCCATAATAACGTCTACGTCTAGCTCAGCTTCAACTACAATGTCAAAGCTCCAAATTTTACTGCCATCTTCAAGCTCAAGCTCTGCTGGCTCTTCAACATCGTAGCCTAATTTAAAAGCAGCCAATGCAGCTTGCTCTAGTTTAGGGAAGTCTTCACACACAAAATGGTGTTCTACTTCATAAAGTATTTCAGGATCTGATCCATCTTCAAGTAGTGAACTTACGATGTCTTCACTTATTTCACGCCAGTTTTCCATTATTTTTCTCTCACTTGAGCATCTAATTCAGTTATTTTAGCAGCCATAATGCTATGCACGCTTTTAGCATGCTCACGCGCGCTAATTTCTTTATCAAGCGGTATAGGCGCTAACATTTCGATGTAAATTGTACCATTATCCCAACGATTTAGCTTAATGGTTTTATGTGTTGTATTCATACATACCGGAATTATGGGTACATCTGCGCTCATTGCGGTGTGAAAAGCACCTGTTTTGAACGGTAGCAACCCTCTTCCATAGCTTCGTGTGCCTTCTGGAAACATCCATACAGATAAGCCATTACTTTTAATTTTTTCGGCTGCTTTGGAGATAGTTCCCGCTGCTTTGGAGCGATTCGATCTGTCTATTAATATATTACCCGACAACCAATAAAGCTGACCGAAAAATGGGATCCACTTTAAGCTCTTTTTCCCCAAACTTACGCAGTTTTTAGGCACCATTGCAGGCACTGTAAATAAGTCGTAGCTATTTTGATGATTAGCAACATAAACAGCAGGGCCTGCATCAATTGCATCTTTATGACGTATTAAAACTAATTTAACGCCAATCATTTTAGCCATTGAGCCAAACCAGCCCGCTATTATATGTACATTATTGGGATGAAATGGTCTTACAATCGAAAGTAATAAACCAAAAATACAACTGAATAATATAAACATCAGCATAATAAAAACGCGTATAACAGCTAGCAAATGAGTTTCTCCAAAGATCAATTATGATTATTATAGCGTTATTTTGTGACACAGACGAGTCAATAGCGCACAAGTGTACGCTGAAATATGCAAGCTCTTTACTTTAAAACAAAAACGGCCTGCAAATGCAGACCGTTTTTATTTATACAAAAAAGTAATTGGTTACTCTTCGTTAATGGCTTCTATTGGTTCATCATCTTGTGGGGTTAGCTCAACAACGGCTTCGTCAACACGCTGTAAGCCGCGCGGTAGTTTATTACCCCTACGCCCTCTCTCACCATGATAATGCTCTAAATCAGATGGTTTAAGCGTTAGTTTACGCTTACCAGCATGAAGCGTAACACTGCTTCCTTGTGGCACAACAGCAAGCACTTTTACAAACTCTTCACGGGCTTGTACTTTAGCTCCAGGAATAGAAATAATCTTATTCCCTTTACCTTTGCTAAGTTTTGGTAAGTCACGTAGCGGGAATAAAAGCATGCGACCTTCGTTAGAAATAGCCATACAGTAATCACTAGCAACATCGTTCACCCTAATAGGAGAAAGTAATATTCCACCCTTAGGGACACTTACCAGCGCTTTACCATTTTTATTTTTACTCACTAAGTCTTTAAAGTCAGTAATAAAGCCGTAACCTGCATCTGACGCCATAAGCAATACTTGCTCGTCTTCACTCATTACCACGTGCTCAAAATTAGCACCTGGTGTTAAGTTAAAACGACCTGTCATTGGTTCACCTTGGCTACGCGCCGAAGGCAGACTGTGCGCATCGGTTGCAAATGCCCGCCCTGCTGAATCTAAAAATACAGCAGGTTGATTGCTCTTACCCCGAGCCGAGGCTCTAAAGCCATCACCTGAACGGTAATTTAAGCCTTGTACATCTAAATCATGGCCTTTACCAACGCGTGCCCAGCCTTTATCAGATAGCACAACAGTGACTGACTCTGATGGAATTAAATCTTTTTCGTTAAGTGCTTTCGCTTCTGAGCGCTCAATCACTGGCGAGCGACGATCGTCACCGTACATTTCAGCGGCTTCTTGAATTTCTTTTTTAAGCAGTGTCGACATACGACGTTCTGAGCCCAAAATTTGCGCTAATTTATCACGCTCTTTGGCTAGTTCATCTTGCTCACCGCGAATTTTAAACTCTTCAAGTTTTGCTAAATGACGAAGTTTTAATTCTAAAATAGCTTCTGCTTGCGTATCAGTTAAATCAAAGCGCTCCATTAATACAGGCTTTGGTTTGTCTTCGCTGCGGATGATTTCAATCACTTCATCGATATTTAAAAAGGCGGCTAATAAACCTTCTAAAATATGCAAACGTGCTAATACTTTATCTAAACGATACTGCAAACGACGACGCACTGTTTCGCGTCTAAATGTTAGCCACTCACTTAAAATACAGCGCAAGTCTTTAACTTGCGGGCGACCATCTAGGCCTAGCATGTTTAAGTTTACGCGGTAATTTTTTTCAAGATCGGTGGTTGCAAATAAGTGCGCCATTAATGGCTCAGCTTTAATGCGGTTTGAGCGCGGAATAATTACAATACGCGTTGGATTTTCGTGATCTGACTCGTCACGTAAATCAGCAATCATAGGTAATTTTTTAGCGTTCATTTGCGCTGCAATTTGCTCAAGTACTTTACCACCTGAACATTGATGCGGCAGCGCTGTAATAACAATATCGCCATGCTCTTCGGTGTAAACCGCACGCATTTTGATAGACCCACGACCGGTTTTATATATTTTATGAATATCGGCTTTTGGGGTAATTATTTCAGCATCTGTTGGGTAATCTGGTGCATGTACAAGCTCAAGTAATTCTTCAAGCTCTGTTTTTGGTTTATCAAGTAATAAACAACATGCGCTAGCCACTTCACGTACGTTATGTGGCGGAATATCTGTTGCCATACCTACGGCGATACCCGTTATACCATTGAGTAAAATATGCGGTAAACGTGAAGGCAATACTACAGGTTCATCCATGGTGCCATCAAAGTTTGGTGTCCAATCAACAGTGCCTTGGCCAAGCTCTTTGAGCAGTACTTCTGAAAACTTAGATAAACGCGCTTCAGTATAACGCATTGCTGCAAACGATTTAGGGTCATCTGCCGCACCCCAGTTTCCTTGTCCATCTACCAAAGGGTAGCGATAAGAAAACGGCTGCGCCATTAATACCATCGCTTCGTAACAGGCACTGTCGCCGTGTGGATGGTACTTACCGAGTACGTCACCCACTGTACGGGCTGATTTTTTGTACTTAGCGTTAGCCGACAAGCCCAATTCGCTCATCGCATAAATAATACGACGCTGCACTGGTTTTAAGCCATCACCTACATGCGGTAGGGCACGATCCATGATTACGTACATGGAATAATTTAAATAGGCGTCTTCGGTAAAACGCCCCATTGTTTGTTGCTCAATTCCTTGCATTAGCAAGGTATCTGTATCACTCATTAAAGCTTACCTAGTTTTTCTTATAGCTTACACGGTAGATTACATTGGCGTAATCATCGCTTACTAACAGACTGCCGTCACCTAATTCTGCAAATGCAACAGGGCGTCCAAATGTTGTTTCGTCTTTCATAAAGCCAGTAATAAATGGCGTATATTTAGTTACGCGACCTACTTCGATTGTTGCAAGGCCTACTTTATAGCCTGACTTTTTAGAACGGTTCCATGAGCCATGTTCAGCAACAAATAATTGTTGCTTATAACTTGCTGGAAATTGCTTACCGTTATAAAAATGAATACCTAGTGGCGCTACGTGCGCTGGAAGTGCAAGTGCTGGCGATGTGTAATCGGCAATGTTTTTACCTTCCCCAAACTCAGGGTCAATAATTGCGCCGGCATGAACATACGGAAAACCAAAATGCTCACCTTCTTGCGTTGCACGGTTTAACTCATCAGGCGGAATATCATCGCCCATCATGTCGCGACCGTTATCACTAAACCATAAAGCTTGAGTAGCAGGATGAAAATCAAAACCCACTGTGTTTCTAACGCCTTTAGCTATTGTTTTTATTTGTTTTGTTTCTACATTAAGGGCAAAAATACGACCAAAACGTTCATCCTCAGCACAAATATTACACGGTACACCCACCGGAATGATTAATTCTCCCGTTGGTGCAAAACGTAAAAATTTCCAACCATGATGACGCTCACTCGGTAGTTTGTTATAGACCACATCAAACTTTGGATCTTTTAATTGGGTATCAATATTTTTAAAGCGAATAATACGATGCACTTCGCCTACATATAAATCGCCATCTTTAATTGCTATGCCAGAGGGCATGTTTAAGCCTTTAGCCACAACAATTTTTTTATCTGCTACGCCGTCGCTATTGTGATCAATAAGCGCATATACGTTGCCTGCTTTACGAGAGCCAACATACACAATACCTTTTTTTGAAACAGCTATTTGACGTGCATTTTCTACATCATTTGCAAATAAACTAATTTCAAACCCAGGTGCTACGGTGAGCTTATCAAGTATATTTTTAGCCATTGCAGGAGCGCTAGTCAGCCCAAGTAACAGCAAACTTCCTAGTAATTTTTTCATTCGTCTCTCCTAGTGTTAGGCACAAGCAATTAAACGAGCGCCTTGTTACCATGATCTTCTAACCATTGACGACGATCAGGCGATCGTTTTTTAGCAAGTAGCATATCCATCATTTCCATGGTTTCTACTTCTTCATCAAGCGTAAGCTGCACTAAGCGTCGTGTATTAGGATCCATAGTGGTTTCACGAAGCTGTAACGGATTCATTTCACCCAGACCTTTGAATCGTTGTACGTTTACTTTTCCGCGTTTTTTCTCGGCTTCTATGCGCGCTAAAATAGCGGTTTTCTCTTCTTCATCTAGGGCATAATAAACTTCTTTGCCAATATCTATTCTAAATAATGGCGGCATTGCAACATACACATGCCCTGTTTTTACTAACTCTGGAAAATGACGAACAAACAGTGCACATAACAGTGTTGCAATGTGTAATCCATCCGAGTCAGCATCGGCCAGTATACAAATCTTATTGTAACGCAGTCCCGACATATCTGTTGATTCTGGGTCAATACCCAGTGCCACTGAAATATCATGTACTTCTTGTGATGCTAGTATTTGCCCCGACTCTACTTCCCAAGTATTTAAAATTTTACCACGTAGCGGCATAATTGCCTGAAATTCACGGTCTCGCGCTTGTTTCGCAGAACCACCAGCAGAATCACCTTCCACTAAAAACAGCTCGGTTCGGTCATTATCGGCAGCACTACAATCGGTCAATTTACCTGGTAATGCAGGCCCTGCAGTAACTCGTTTACGTACGACCTTTTTAGCTGCACGCAAACGGCTTTGCGCGTTTGAAATACATAACTCAGCTAATAATTCTGCGGTATCGGTATGTTCATTTAGCCATAAACTAAACGAATCTTTTACAACACCCGATACAAATGCGGCACATGAGCGCGATGAAAGTTTTTCTTTGGTTTGCCCTGCAAATTGTGGGTCTTGCATTTTAACCGACAATACGTAACTACAACGCTCCCAAATATCATCTGGTGTTAGCTTTACGCCACGAGGTAGTAAATTTCTAAACTCACAAAACTCTCGCATTGCTTCAAGCAAGCCTTGGCGCAGACCATTTACATGTGTACCACCTTGCGCGGTAGGAATTAAGTTTACGTAGCTTTCCGCTATTGATTCGCCACCTTCAGGTAGCCATACAACAGCCCAATCAGCGCCTTCAATTGAGCTTTTAAATTCACCTACAAATGGGTCTTGCGGTAATGTTTCAAACCCTTTAACGGCTTCAATTAGGTAATCTTTTAAGCCAGTTTCGTAAAACCATTCTTTGGTTTCTTTCGTTTGCTTATTAACAAACTTAATACGCAGTCCTGGGCATAAAACCGCTTTGGCTTTTAATAAATGATTAAGCTTGGTAATTGAGTAGTTTGGAGAATCAAAATAGCTAACGTCAGCCCAAAAACGAACGGTGGTACCTGTATTGCGCTTACCAACAGTACCAATTACGCTCAAGTCTTCTACCTTGTCGCCGTTTTCAAAGGCCATTCTAAATTGTTGAGCGTCGCGCCTTACCGTTACTTCTACACGTGTAGATAACGCATTTACTACAGAAATACCTACACCGTGTAAACCACCCGAAAATTGGTAGTTTTTATTAGAAAACTTACCACCGGCGTGTAACTTAGTGAAGATTAGTTCAACCCCTGGGATACCTTCCTCTGGGTGAATATCAATAGGCATACCACGTCCGTCATCGCTCACTTCGAGCGAGTTATCTTCGTGGAGTATTACGTCGATACGAGTGGCATGACCCGCCATAGCTTCATCGACACTGTTATCGATAACCTCTTGGCCTAAATGGTTTGGGCGTACGGTATCGGTGTACATCCCTGGGCGTCGTTTTACCGGATCTAATCCATTAAGTACTTCAATGGCTTCGGCGTTATAATTTTGATCACTCATAGTTTTTGTCTTTATATCCGCTAAGGCTCTAATACGTTTACTAGTTTTATTGTTATATGCGCTAAAGCGTTAATATAGTAACTAACCTCAGTTCAGGCTAACTAGTTTTACGTGATTTTAAGAAAATCTACAATACTTGCAAAGGTGCGTTCAAATTTAACGTAGCTATGATCGCCACCAAACTCTATCAATTGCTTGCATTGCGAATAATATTTTACTGCGTGTTGAAAGTTCAACACTTCATCGCCTGTTTGCTGTAATAAATACAGTAACTCAGGATGTGCTAATTTATCTACAGTGAGTAATTTCAGCGCCTCAATATGACTGTTATTTAAATCGTAATGATAATCTTGATACGGATTATAATTAGGCCCAAGTAACGACTGTAATAAATTATAGGGTGCGACCGCGGGATTAATAACCACTGCAGGAATTTGATAACGCTGCGATAAATACGTGGCAAAAAAACCACCTAACGAGCTACCTAATAAAACGGTATCTGGCGTTAGCAATTGTTCAAGCTCAATTATAGCTTGTAGGGGCTCGTGGTTTAAGTTCGGTACACAATAATCAACGTCATAGTTTGCCATAAGCTCACCAAAGCGCACAGCTTTATATGATTTTTGTGAACTATTAAAGCCGTGAATATAAATTACGCGCTTAGCCATACCACTTCCGTTTTTACTTCAACTTTATCTTTTGTACTCTTTAGATTTAGCATTCTGTAAGCAGGCCCCGCATTTTTTTGCTCCCACTTTGGAGTGTATTTTACAAACTGTACTGAACTGGCAGGACTTGCATATATAGGCAAGCCTCTAAAATTTTGTTCATAGTCGTTGTGTACATGACCATGAAAAAGCGCAGATACATTATTACTATTAACTAAAATATTTAAAAGCTGTGGACCATTTTCTAATAAGTGCTTATCAAGATAGCCATTTATTGGCAGTGGATTATGATGACAAAAGATAACTTTACTATTATTCGAGTTGACTAAAGTATCAGTTATTTCATCTAAATGCGCGCCAGTAACCCATCCTGCGGGCGTGGGCCCTTTAGAATTAATAAGAAGCAGCTCAACCCCGTTAGCAATAATATGTTTAGCCGAATTTATTTTTCCGCCACTTATGCGATTAAGCATTACTAGTTCATCATGATTACCTGGTACCCAAAATACAGGGCAAGTGATGTCACTGGCATTTATAAGTTCACTAAATAATAAGTACGATTCGAAACTATGGTCTTGTGTTAAATCACCACCAAAAATTACGCAATCTACTGGCTGCTCAGCGATGTGTGCCAAAGCTTGTTCAAAATGAGCTGCAGTATTTGCATTAAAATATTCACCATTTTTATCTGCAAATAAATGGCTGTCGGTAATATGCGCAATGCACAAAGATGATTTATCAAATGTATATGCATCATCAAACCAAGCCATTATTTACATCCCAATTTAATGTTGCTTGCCCGTGCTCTACACAGGCCACTAACCAGTCGTATAAAAAAGCATTAAGTTGATACTTTTCATCTTTTTGATGCATTTTAGGGTTGGGGTATCCGTACGATGGTTTTATGCGTTGATGATAATCGTGATGAATAATTTCAGCTACTTTCGCATCGTGATACAAGCGAGCCGTTAAATACAGCGGCGCTATCCCTTTAACCATTCCTGTTAGCTGCTTAATTGAAATATCCATAGTGTATTTTGCGCTGCCATCAATTTTTGTAGCAAATTCACTGTTGCCAAGTTTTACTTCACGAATGCTTCCTATATTGCGCTCGCTCGGTAACAACTTTAATAGTCGCACATAGTTATGCTCACAAAGTGTTAAATACTTTGGGAGGCTTTGAATATATCGATTTGTTGCTAATTGTGCTGTCAAAGTTCCGCCATAATATTAGTAAGAGTTTATGCCCATTTGCTTGCCATTTTTTCGCGATTTAGCGCAAGCCACTGCATACAAATAACCGTTGCCGCATTATCCATTTCACCGTTATTGAGGCGCATTAGCGCATCATCAACCGATAAAATATGAGTTTTTATATCCTCGCCTTCAGTTTCAAGACCATATACACCTGATTCTACTTGGCTTAAATCAGCACGTGCTAAATATAAGTGTAAGCGCTCAGTTGTTCCACCTGGGCTTGATAGGTATGAGAGCATAAATTCAAGCTCGGTTAATTCAAGCCCTGCTTCTTCATACGCTTCTTTTTTTACAACTGATTCGTAATCCGTACTGCCGTCAGTCATTCCGGCTATACAT
This sequence comes from Pseudoalteromonas sp. Z9A6, assembly GCF_011378805.1. NCBI lineage: Bacteria > Pseudomonadati > Pseudomonadota > Gammaproteobacteria > Alteromonadales > Pseudoalteromonadaceae > Pseudoalteromonas > Pseudoalteromonas sp. Z9A6. The sequence goes on along the minus strand of NZ_WTKZ01000023.1, from coordinate 10,893 downwards.
TCTAGTAGCCACGGCGAATGCTTACTTTTAATAGCGCCAATACGTATTTGCTCAATTAAAAGAACAGTATCTGATATTGGGTCGTAAGGCAGTACTGCAATTGCATCGCCACGTTCTAATATTTCTCGGCTAATTAGCTCTGATTTTCCACCCGCAAAAAGAGCATGTTCAAACTGGTATAAATCAACCTGAAAAAAACCTTTATAAAGGTTTTTTATTGGCTTTAGATTTACATCTTTATGTGTAAACTGAACGAGCTTTTTATCAACCACGTACCTACCTCCTACTTATCTAAAGCTTTAAAATGCGTTAATATATTCTGTTACACTTGAACATACTGTTTTACTAATTATTTTTTTTGTTATGCAGTAAAACAGGTTAACATGCTTTTAGTACAAAAATTGTCTAAGGACCGAACCCCACATGAAAAAGAATATTCTTGCGGCGCTAGTTAGTTTATCATGCGCACTAGGTGCAACAGCAGTGAAAGCTGAAGATTTACTACAAGTTTTTGAAATAGCAACAGCTAACGATCCTACTGTTTTAAAAGCAAAAGCCCAAGCCGATGCGCAGTCTTATCAAAGCGATTTGGCGATGAGTGCACTATTACCTCAAATTGGTTTAACTATGGGTTATACAAAAAGCGATGCAACGTCGTACCAAAGCGTTGGCGACTTATCTAACCAAGTTAAAGTTGAAAGTGACACAGACCAATTTTCTCGTGGTGTAAGTTTAAGCCAAACATTGTTTGATTTAGGTGCTTGGAATACGTTAGATATTGCCGATAAGCAAGCGCTTCAAGCAAGCGGCCTATATGATGCAGCTAAACAAAACTTAATTGTACGCGTTGCTGAAGGTTATTTTAACGTATTAAGTGCCAGTGATAACCTTGAATTTGTCGAAGCTGAAAAACGTGCCATAGCACGTCAACTTGAGCAAACTAAACAACGTTATGCAGTAGGTTTAACAGCTATTACAGACGTACACGAAGCACAAGCTCAGTTTGATAACTCAGTAGCCCAAGAAATTATTGCCAGTAATGCTGTAGAAACAGCACGCGAGCAACTTCGTGAGATAACCGGTAAATACCACGAAAAATTAGATTTTTTAAATACAGATACTTTCTCAACAACTAAACCAACTAAGCGCTCAAACGACTTTGTTAAAGTAGCTGAAGATAAAAATATCAACTTACAAGTTTCTAAAGTAACGGTTGATATTGCAAAAGATCAAATTGAATTAGCAAAAGCAGGTCATTATCCAAAACTAACTCTAAGTGCAAATTATGGTGACTCTCTTACAGACACTCAAATAAATGGCGCTAATTTTGATGACCAACCGCGTTCAGACTCAAGTTCTGTTGGGCTTAACTTTAGCGTACCTTTATACTCAGGTGGTGCAACGGTTGCTGCAACAAACCAAGCCCGTGCGTTTTACGTATCAGCGAGCCAAGATTATGAAACAAATTACCGCGCAGTCACTCGCACAGTAATTACATCTTATAATCAAGTTGTTTCAGATATTGCGACTTATAAAGCGCTAGAGCAAGCGGTTGTTTCAGCTCAAAGTGCCCTTAAAGCAACTGAAGCCGGTTTTGAAGTAGGTACTCGTACCATTGTTGACGTACTTGTGAGTACGCAAAATTTATACGATGCAAAACGTAACCTTGCTGATGTGCGTTACCGTTATGTGTTATCTACCCTTCGCTTAAAACAAGCAGCGGGTACACTAACAAGTGAAGATTTAGTTGCTATAAACCAAGGTTTAAAATCAGCTTAACTTTTACAGCTAAACATAATATAAATTTATTCAAAGCCAGCATGTAGCTGGCTTTTTGTATTTTATAGCGCTTAGCGTTAAACTATCATTTTTATTCTCAGAGAGATTTTTGTGGTCACCTCATCTCCTTTTAAAGCATCTTTTTTAGGCCCTCGATACTGGCTAACGTGGGTTGGCGTTTTATTTTTATACTTAATTTCTTGGCTACCACAAAAGCTACAGCTGGCAATGGGTAAGCAACTTGGCCGCTTAGTCCATAAATTTATGAAGCGCCGTCGCCATATTGCAGAAGTAAACATTAAGCTGTGCTTTCCTGATATGAGCGAAGCAGATCAAAAAAAACTTGTACTAAAAAATATGGAAAACACCGGCATTGCAATGGTTGAAACAGGCATGGCTTGGTGGTGGCCGCAGTGGCGAGTAAAAAGTGTATATGGCTCAATCAAAGGTTTGGAGCATTTTGAGCGCGTACAGGCATCTGGTAAAGGTGTTTTATTACTTGTTCCCCACATTTTGCATCTTGAAATGGCAAGTCGTGTAATGGGATTAAAATGCCAAGGTTTAGGCTTTTATCGCCCTCATAACAACGCTCTAATGGAATACTTTACAACTAATGGCCGCCTTCGTTCTAACGAATACTTAATTGGCAGGAAAGATGTAAAAGGCTTACTAAAATCATTAAAAAATAAAAAAGTATGCTATTACTTACCTGACCAAGATTACGGCCGTAACCGCTGTGAGTTTGTGCCATTTTACGCAGTCCCTGACACAGCAACGACAACAGGTACTCTTATGTTTGCTGGCAGTAAAAACTGCGAAACTATGAGCTTAATCTCGCGCCGTGACGAAAATGGTAAGTATCATTTAGAGGTAGTGCCTGAGCTTGAAAACTTCCCAAGTGGTGATGACAAGGCTGATGTAACACGCGTTAATCAACGCGTAGAGCTATGTATAAATGCAGCTCCAGAGCAATACATGTGGCTACACCGTCGCTTTAAAACTCGACCGGATAAGAATACCCCTTCTTTTTACAAAAAGTAATGGTATAACAAGAATAGGAACTTATAAGGTGGGTAATAATCATGTGGTTTTGGATTAGACATTTATCATTTGCAGCCGTGCTAATAGCACTCGCCGTATACTTTTTAGTGGGTGATGGTTCTGTATTTGATATTAAAAAATCTAAAAATGCAGCCGCCGAAGGACTATCACGCTTTTACTCCTCCATTCGTAACCAAGTAAAAAGTAATAAAGAACGAGAGCAATTTGTTTTAAAACTCAAAACACCAGAACAAACCTTGGATAGAGTATTGGCTGAACGTGCGCGAACAGTTGATCCAATGCCGACCACTTGGACTGGAGAGGTTGAACCTAGACGCTTTGAAAATGGCACAACCCTTAAAGATGTACTTAATCAATATGCTAAAAATGAGGGGATTGAGCTTTACTGGTACTTAAGTAAAGATTACGTAGTTAAAGATCATTTTAGAGTAGACAGTAACTTTACTTCAGCACTGTACCAAATTGGACGCGCTATAAATGATGACTTTGAGCACGAGGTTTATACTTACTTTTGCCATAAACAAAGAGCCGCGGTTATTACCGAGTTACCATCAGAATTTGTACGTACAAACTGTTTAAAAATAAAGGTTTAAGGGTTTACACGTACAAAAACCCAAGCAAGCGCTTGGGTTTTTCAATTCAATTCAATTCAATTCAATTCAATTCAAAAATACTATTCCAAACATTAGTTACGTTAGTAATATCTTGTAAAAACGTTTCTCGTGGGATCAACTTGCCTTTTTGCTCCAAGCTCAGCACGTGGTAACACGAGCGATAATCAATATACGCTTTTATCAACTGCTGTTTTTGCTCTTTAGTAATACAACCTATATTTGCTGCATCCGTTAATATTCTTACGTTATCTGAGTAAACTGTAAGCTGTTCAAACTCGTTTGCGTGTTTAAGTACTAAGTATTGGGTAATAAACTCAATATCAGCCATGCCACCAACATCTTGTTTTAAATCAAATTGCTCAGTATTTCCTTTCGCTAGATGATCGCGCATTTTTTCGCGCATTTTTATCACGTCTGCTTTTAATGCGGCATCGTCGCGTTTTTGACTAAGTATGTTTTTACGAATTTGTGAAAAACGATCTATCAGATCGTTTTGCCCTAAAATTAATCGAGCCCGAACAAGTGCTTGATGCTCCCACGTCCATGCTTGAGTTTGCTGATAGTGATTAAAGCTCTCTAAATTGATAGCCAATAAACCAGAGGCTCCTTCAGGACGTAATCGCGTATCAAGCTCGTATAAAATGCCCGATGCAGTACGGGTATTAAATAAATGCATTAAGCGCTGAGCGAGCTTTAAATAAAACTGACGAGAATCTATCGGTTTTTCACCATTAGTTAGGCTTGAGCCATCATGATTATGCACAAACACCAAATCTAGATCTGAGTCGTACCCGACTTCTAAGCCACCTGTTTTACCATATGCAATAACAGCAAAACTTTTATTCTCATCATCTGTGCCAGGGGGCATACCAAAGCGCTTAACAGTGTTATGCCATGCAATATTAACAGCTTGGTCAACAATCGCCTCTGCTAGTACGGTTAAGTGATCGCTTACTTTCATTACGTCAAGAACACCGGTTGCATCGGCGGCAGCAATTCGTAATTGATGAGTTTGCTTAAATTGCCTAAGCGACTCCATTTGCAGTTCTAAATCGTCATGCTCTATTCGTAAAAAATACTGTCTTATTTCATCTTTATATGCCGTTAATGGGGTTGGCTTATAAAGTACCGCAGGGTCTATTAATTCATCGAGTAATATGGGGTAGCGAGAAATATGCTCCCCTATCCATTTGCTATGACAACACAGTAAAACAAGTTGCTTTAATGCACCTTGGTTTTCGTAAAGCAATTCTAAATAGGCAGTACGCGAAATTATCTTATTAAAAATTTGGCAAACCATTGTGAAAGCTGCTGCACTGGCATTAAAGTCATTTAATTGATTTAGTAAAACAGGCATTAACTTATCAAGAGTGTCACGCCCTCGGTTACCTATATTTACCTTAGACAGCCTTAATTTAAAATCGTTAAGGGGTGCTTGCCATTCATCTCTGGCCTCTTTTAAAAAGCTCACATCACCATGATCCCAAGCACTAATAAATGCGCCTTCACAGGTATCAAGTGGCGCAGTTTCCTCGCCAATCACAAGTGCAAACTCACCGTTAACCTGCTTCATCACCTTTTCTATAGTGTTTAAAGTGGCAGAGAAATCAGCTTGTTCTAATAATAAATTTAAGCGCTGCTGATTCAATTCATCATCGGGGAGTGTTTGCGTTTGCTGATCGTCAAATATTTGAAGGTACTGCTCAACTTTACGTAAATAAAGGTAATTGCGCTTAAGCTCGCTTGCTTCTTGCTCATCTATAACTTGGTTAAGTGCCAACTCATTTAATGCTTTGAGTAAAGATTGAGTTTGTAAATTAGCCTCTCGCCCACCTCGAACCATTTGCAGGGCTTGCACTATAAATTCAACTTCACGAATACCACCTGCACCGAGCTTTATATTATTAGTTAAGCGTTTACGGCGCACTTCTTGTGCAATCATTAGCTTCATTTTACGCAAGGATTCAATCACCGAAAAATCAATATATCGGCGGTAAACAAACGGCTTTAAAAGCTTAATAAATTCATCCCAATATTTATTAGGCGTGCCAATTAAGCGCCCTTTTAACATTGCGTAGCGCTCCCAGTCGCGCCCTTGTTCTTGGTAGTAATCTTCAATGGCATTAAAGCTCATAACCAAAGGGCCGCTTTCGCCAAACGGGCGTAGGCGCATATCAACTCTAAATACTTGCCCATCACCGGTGGCTTGGTTAAGTGCTGCAATCAGTTTTTGTGCAACTTTGGTATAAAACACTTGGGCCTCAAGGCTTCTGCGGCCACCTTGGGTTTTTGTGCTGCGCGGATACGCAAAAATAAGATCAATATCAGAGGAATAATTTAGCTCCTGTCCGCCAAGCTTCCCCATCCCCAATACCATTAGCGGCATTGCTTGGTTTTGCTCATCAAGCGGTTCACCATTTACTTTTGCCACCTGTGCATGCGCCCATTGGTTGGCGCTATTAATTAGCATGTCAGCCAGTTGGCTTATATAATTAATACTATCGGCAATGGGGTTATTACAGCATAAATCTAAAAAGGCGACTTTAAGCCAGTACTTTTCACGATATTGACGAAGTACTTTATGACACTGTGCTTCATCAAGGTCAGCTAAATTCAGGTTTTTAAAAGGAGAATCTATTACTCTATTTTGTATTTCGTCTTTGCATAATAGCCAGGTATTTAAATCAGGTTGTGACTCTAAACTGCGCCAAGCAAAGTCGCTTAATGCTAATAACCTTACAACTTCACTTTGTTTACTTTGCTGCGGGTATAACTGTTCAAAGCGCATCAAGCCAAGTTTTTGTAATTGAATAGGAAGTTGCTTTACGTTACTCATCAATCCTCTCTTTTATATCATCAATAACCGTACTAGAATGATTAAAACCTAGAAAGGTTAACTTAATTAGGATCACCATGTCATATTTGTCTTTATCTAACACTAGTTTTATTGCGATTGCCATTAGTTTTGCGGTTATTTGCATAACTATTTTTTGTTTACGAGTTGTCACTCAAATCAAAGCAAAACAAGCGCTTAAAGATGAGTTAGCGCAACACGACAACTTTGCCATGGGTATTAGTTTTGCATCTGAAATATCGGTTGTTATAGCCACTATAGCCTTTTTATTTGACGAAATAAGCGTAAGCACTGCACAGTCAAACCCGTTAAAAGTGTTAATTATTATTGTTCTCTTATTCACTTTTATAAAAGTGGGCCATTTAATTCACAGAAAATGGATACTCCACAGATTTAATGAAGAAGCTGCCATACTAAAACAAAATGTATGTGCTGCATTGGTAGACTCAGGAATGTTAATCGCTAACTGTATTATTGCTCTGGGCTTGTACACGTGGACGCACACCCAAGGGTTTAGCAACTTACTTATTGCTTGCGTTAGCTTTTTTACACTTCAGGGGATGTTTGCACTTGATAGCAAAATACGAGAACACCGTTTTGCAAAAGCAAACCAAGGTGCGTCACTACAAAGTAACTTTAACCTAGAAAATACATCTATTGGTATAAGATATGCTGGAAAATCAATTGGCTTAGCGTTGGCTGTATATGCTGGTTTATCTAGCGCAGCATTTCAAAACGGTAAAATGGTTGAAAACATATTTACACTTGTAATGCATTGCGGTGTAATGTGGATACTACTTTACGGCTTAACGTATGTGATAAAAGTTATCTCTTTACCAAATATTGATACGGCTCTTGAAATAGACCATCAAGATAATATTGGGGTAGCATGCATAGAATTTGCTGTTTTTTGTGCTATAGGTTATTTACTTATTAGTATGTTTTCTCTTTAGATCTTTTTTACTGAAAATACAGCAATTAAAACGTCTGCATTTAAGTAATAATGGTAATTACTTAGATGCAACAAGGTCCTAGCTCTATGCCGCCTGAAATAACGAACTATTTGTTAATTGACATAGACAACGAATTTAGCCGCGCATTTGCCGAATACTATGTAAATAGTAATGGCATAACAAAAGCGAGTACACTTATTGCTGCAGGGAGTAATACCCGCCAATTAGTAAAAATGATGTTTGACGAGCTTATTAAAGACTATAGTTATTGCGATCTTGAAAACGAAATAAGCGTTTCTGAGTTAATTAATTACTTAAAAGATCATCACGATTTACACGGGGTCCTTTTCAATAGCACCGATTATTTACTCGCAAGTGATAAGCAACGCTTTATTTATAACTCATTGCATAAAGAACGCTTTTTAATAAATCTTGATGATACAGGCTATACACTAAGCCGGGTTACCGATGAGACGTTAACGGAACCTTCGCAAAATCATCACGATATAGCGCATACCCCACAAGATTTAATAGATCTCGCCGAACAACTTAATAAAAATAAATAATTGCGCACAGCCCCCAGCTTACTTACCATAGCAATATATATTTTACGCTATGTAGTAAGTGACGCCCTATGCGAGTTCCTCATATTTATCAAACATCGAGTATTGCCCTAAACACCCCTGTAACTTTAGATGACGATGCTGCAGGGCATATTGGCAGAGTGCTGCGCATGAAAGTAGGCGAGCATGTATCTATTTTTAATGGCGAAGGTGGCGAATACCTTAGTGAAATAATTGAGGTAACAAAAAAAACAGTCGTCGTAATGCCATTAGAACTTAACCCTCACGATGTAGAATCTCCACTTAAAATTCATTTAGGTCAGTGTGTATCCCGTGGTGATAAAATGGATTTTACAATTCAAAAGTCAGTTGAACTAGGTATTACCGAAATCACCCCTATTTTTAGTCAACGCTGTGGTGTGAAACTAATGGGCGATCGCCTTGAGAAAAAACACCAACAATGGCAAAAAATTGCAATTGCTGCGGCTGAGCAGTCAGGGCGTAATTTTGTGCCAATTATTCACCCACCTATAGATTTAAAACAATGGCTTGCACAACAAACCGATGCAATTAAGCTCACTCTTCACCCTCGTGCTGAGCACAGCATTAAAACCATTACGGTACCTAAAGATGGCGTACGCTTTTTAGTAGGCCCCGAAGGTGGCTTTACCGATGATGAAATGACACTAACCAAACAACTAGAGTTTGTAGATATTCGCTTAGGCCCGCGCGTTTTACGAACGGAAACAGCCGCTTTAACGGTCTTAAGTGCATTACAACTTCAATTTGGCGATTTAGCTAATTGAAATAACTAAAAGCACCCTCATATAAACAGTAACATTTATAGTAAGGCACAGCGCATGGCAATTAAGTTAGGTATTATTTCAGATCCTATTAGTGGATTTAACATCAAAAAAGACACCGGTTTTGCAATGATGATGCAAGCGCAAGAACGTGGCTACGAAATTTATTATATGGAGATGGACGATTTATCTCTTCGTAAAGGCAAGTCGTACGCTACAGCGTCTAAAGCGCAAGTGTTTAATAATGCAGAAAAATGGTATGAGCTTGAAGAAAAAGCCACTATAGCCCTTGCCGATCTTGACGTAATTTTAATGCGTAAAGACCCTCCTTTTGATACTGAATACATTTACGCGACGTATATTTTAGAGCGAGCTGAACAAGAAGGTACGTTAATAATTAACAAGCCACAAAGCCTTCGCGATGCTAACGAAAAGCTGTTTACAGCATGGTTTAGCGAGCATACGCCAGACACACTTGTTACACGTAGCCAAAAACAAATTCGTGAATTTTTAGCACAGCATAAAGACATTATTTTAAAGCCGCTTGATGGCATGGGTGGCGCATCGATTTTTCGCATCAGAGAAGACGATGCCAACATTGGTGTAATTTGTGAAACGTTAACCGAGCACGGCAGCCGCTTCGCAATGGTGCAAAATTACATTCCAGAGATCAAACAAGGCGATAAGCGCGTACTAGTAGTTGATGGCGAAGTTATTCCATATTGTTTAGCGCGTATACCACAAAATGGTGAAACACGCGGTAATTTGGCTGCAGGCGGTCGAGGTGAAGCCCGTCCACTTAGCGAATCAGATTTAAAAATAGCGCAAGCTGTTGCACCAACGCTCAAAGAAAAAGGCTTAATATTTGTAGGTTTAGATATTATTGGCGATAAATTAACTGAAATTAACGTAACTGCACCAACGTGCGTACGCGAAATTGAAGCTGCTTATGATATTTCTATCACAGGTATTTTATTTGATGCAATTGAGCGTAAATTAGGTAAGTAATTACCACAATAAAAAGCCCATTAGTTTAAGCCTTTCATGCAATTAATGGGCTTTTTATGTCAATTTAAATAACTATGCCATACTCAAAGTTCATTAACTAAAAAGGGTGAAATCTATGCAGTCATTAGAAAATCATTTTTTAATCGCGATGCCGTCGATGCAAGACCCTTTTTTTAAACGTGCTGTTACCTATATTTGTGAGCACAACGAAGATGGGGCTATGGGCTTGGTAATAAACCAACCTATTGATGTTACTGTTGGCGAACTTTTAGATAAAATAGAAATTGATAACGACAAAACTCAAAACGCAGCAAAAGTAACTGTGTTTGCAGGTGGACCCGTTAAAACTGACCGTGGTTTTGTACTGCACTCTCCCCAATCGGGTTATTCAGCAAGTCAAAAACTCAGTAGCGATATTATGATCACTACCTCAAAAGACGTTTTAGCAAACTTAACCACTGCACAAGCACCTGATCAATTTATTATTACACTTGGTTATTCAGGATGGGAGCAAGGACAACTCGAACAAGAGTTACTTGATAACAGCTGGTTGATCATAGAAGCCGATCCGAAGATCATTTTTGATACCCCCGTTGAAAAACGATGGGAAAAAGCAGTTTCAATGTTGGGCTTTGATATTAGCCAACTTAGCCCTGAAGCTGGTCACGCATAATAGTAACTTAACCTTAGCAAACTTAAACAAGATACACATGACAAAAAAATCGCTTAAGCCGCAAGGCGAACGCACTGTAATGGGCTTTGACTTTGGCACCAAAAGTATTGGTATTGCTATTGGGCAAGAGTTAACCGGCAGTGCGTCTAGCCTTAAGGCTGTAAAAGCACAAGATGGTATTCCTAATTGGGACCATATCGCCGTACAAGTAGCCGAGTGGCAGCCTGACTTAATGGTTGTTGGTTTACCACTAAATATGGATGGAACATCACAAGAGGTTACCTTTAAAGCAAAAAAGTTTGCCAACAGATTGCATAATCATTATGGCATTCCTGTGCAAACACAGGATGAGCGCTTAACGACAGCGGACGCTAAAGCGCGACTTTTTGAAAGTGGCGGCTATAAAAACTTAGGTAAAGGTAACGTAGATAATATGTCTGCGGTTATTATTTTAGAAAGCTTTTTTGAATCTAGTTACGGTGAATAAACTGGCTATATAAATAACCCTTTATACAAATAAAAAAAGCGCCAATTGGCTAATGCCAGTCAGTTAAGCTGACTGGCATTTTTCTTTTTATGGGGAT